>DASWNS010000243.1:0-25439 GCA_036399115.1 Pyrinomonadaceae bacterium
GCGAGTTCATAACTCGCACGCGCCGCTTCAATTTTTATGCGACCGGCAATAACTACTGCGGCGCGAGCGTCTGGAAGGTGTCGCCGTTTTTGAAGGTGAGGGCGCGTTTGCGGTTCTCCTGCTTGACGTTGACGAGGTTGACCTGATCGTCGTAGAGGTCGAAGAGAAATTGGTTTCGGAGTTGCGCGCCCGCGAAGCCGTCGGGCATGCGCGCCTCGAAGTAGAGCCACGCGCTGTCAACCCCTGCGTCCAGCCCGACCCAGGAGAGTTTCAGCGTCTCGCCCTTCGCGTTTTTGATCTGGAAAGTCTCTTGCAGGTAAGCGATGAGCAGCGGTTCGGCCTCCTGCTTGCGGTCGAGGCGGACGCTCTTGCCGCTGCGCTTGCCGAGGATCATCTCCAGATCGTCCGGAAAGGTGCGCAGCGTGATTTGCAGCGACGCTTCCTGCGCGTTGTAGTCGGCCTCCGCAAAACTCGTGTGGAACTTGTGCGCCGCCGCCGTCGCCGGGACGATGCGCGGCGAAGTCAAAGCGCAGGCGACGAGCGCGAGACTCAGCATGTAGACGTTGAACTTCATAAATCAACTTTCTCTAAAACAAACGATGGAGAAAAGCAGAATTCAGAATCCAGAAGTCAGAATAGACCGTGCGCGTCTCTTGCTTCTGACTCCTGGATTCTGTTTTCTGAATTCCGGTTCATCATTCATCATTTATTGCGTCGGCGTTGGCGTCGGCGTCGGCGAGGGTTGTTTGCGTTCGAGCAATTGCATCGGGTTCGGCGGCGCCTGTCCTTCTTTGAAGAGTTGGAAGCGCGACTTGACGGGGCGGCGCGGGAAGCTGTTGTTCGCCATGTCCACGTCGGCGGTTTCAAGGCGCGGGTCGAGCGAGATGGAACGAATCTCTTTGTTCGTCGTGATCAGCTTCGAGACTTCCGTATTGTTGTAACGCCATATCTCGGCAGGGATGCGCATCATCTCGTGCGTGCCGTCCATGTATTCGATGTCGAAGATGACGGGGCTGACGAGGCCGCCGATGTTCTTCAAGTCAACGACGTAAAAATTGAGTCCGGTCTGGAGCAGTTCGCGCTCGCGCGGCGTGAGAGCTTGCAAAAGTTGCTGATACTGCGCGCGGTCGCGTTCGGTGACGACGAGTTCGTCGTAGGTGTTGTAAAAATCCCTGAGGCTCGGATACTGGTCGACGCGTTTCGGCAGATTCTTGTTGCGCTCCTGCGAAAGCGTCTGCGGCTCTTCGCTGCGCTCTTTCATGCGCGCGGCCTTGTCGATTTCGGGGTTGCCCGTGAAGGGCTGGAAGAGGCGCACGCGTTCGATGGAGAGGTCAACGTGGTCGGTGGTGTAGAACCAGCCGTGCCAGAACCAGTCGAGGTCAACGCCCGAAGCGTCTTCCATCGAGCGGAAGAAATCGGCGGGCATCGGTCGCTTGAATTTCCAACGCTGCGAGTATTGCTTGAAGGCGAAGTCGAACAGTTCACGACCGAGCACGGTTTCACGCAGGACGTTTAAGGCCGTCGCGGGTTTGCCGTAAGCGTTGTTGCCGAACTGCAAGACGGACTCCGAGTTCGTCATGATCGGCACCTGATTCTCGCTCGCCATGTACTCGCGTATGTTCTGCGGCTCGCCGCGCCATGAAGGATAGTTCTCTTCCCATTCCTGTTCGGCCAGATATTGCAGGAAGGAGTTCAAGCCCTCGTCCATCCACGTCCACTGGCGTTCGTCTGAGTTGACGATCATCGGGAAATAGTTGTGGCCGACTTCGTGTATGACGACGGAGATGAGGCCGTACTTCGTGCCCGCCGAGTAGGTTCCGTCTTCCTGCGGGCGCGGCCCGTTGAAGCAGATCATCGGATACTCCATGCCGCCCACGGGGCCATTCACGGAGATCGCAATCGGGTAAGGATAGGTGAACGAATAACGCGAATAGACGTTCAGGGTGTGAATGATGGAGTGCGTCGAGTAGCGTTCCCACAAAGGATTTCCTTCCTTCGGGTAATACGACATCGCCATCACGCGATTGCCTTCGACGTTGTGCCCCTGCGCGTCCCAGATGAACTTGCGCGACGAAGCGAAGGCGAAATCGCGCACGTTGTCGGCGTGATAAACCCACGTCTTCTTGCCCGTCGGTTTGTGCGATTCGTTGGCGAGAGCCTCGGCGGGCGTCACGATGAGGACGGGATTCTTGGCCGTGCGCGCCTGTTCGAAGCGTTGACGCTGTGCCGCCGTCAAGACGGCGTTCGGGTTTTGCAGTACGCCCGTCGAGGCGACGATGTGATCGTCGGGCACGGTGATCGAGACGCGGTAGTTGCCGAACTCCAGCGTGAACTCGCCCGCGCCCAAGAACTGTTTGTGCTGCCAGCCGGAAACGTCGTTGTAAGCGGCCATGCGTGGAAACCAGTGCGCGATCTCGTAGAGGTAGTTGCCGTCCTTCGGGAAAAACTCGTAGCCGGTGCGCCCGCCGATCTTTCGCTGATCGTTGATGTTGTAGTTCCAATCGACGGAGAAACTCACGGACTGGCCGGGCGCGAGCGGCTGCGGCAGATCGACGCGCATCATCGTCTTGACGATGGTGTGTCTGAGCGGCGCGCCCTTGGCGTCGCGCACCGTCGTGATGCGATAGCCGCCCTCGAAGCTGCGCGTGTAGAGCAGGTTTTCGATCTGGTTCAGGGGAACGCGCTCGAAGTTGGGCGCAGTGCTCGTCAGGCGCGCATCGGAATCCTGCTTCCAGATGTTCTGGTCGAGTTGCAGCCAGAGATAGGGGAGCGCGTCCGGCGATTGATTATGGTAAGTGATAGTCTCGGAGGCGATGATGCGTTGATTGGCATCGTCGAGTTCGACGTTGATGTTGTAATCGGCGCGCTGCTGCCAGTAGGAACGACCGGGTGCGCCCGAAGCCGCGCGCTGTTCGTTCGGCGTCGGCAAAATCTCTTCCAATTGCTTGAACTTATCACTCGGTTTTGTCTTCGACTGCGCAGGGGCGTGGGCGGGAGCGAGCAGGCAGCACAGCACTGCGAACACAAAGGAGCGCATGATTTTAGTCAACATAGATGTGAATGTCCTTTTACCAAAGAGACTAAACTTGCCGTCACAGCAGGCACGGTCAGGATCATCCGCCAACCCTGCAAGGAGGGGTGCTAAACATGCTGGCGGCAACTTGACGGAAAGGGTAACGAACTCTGCCGGACAGTATATATACGAGGCGCGAAAGGCAAAAGTTAAAGCCCCGGCATGAAGCATAAAAAGCCGATCCGGTGTTCCATTTTTTCGGATGCCGCGCGCGATAACTTTCTGCACTTACGATAAAACTCTATCTTTTCTTCGACCGTTTCGGAGGCTTCGCCAGACGCGCTTTCGGCGCTCGTTCGGGCGTCGCTCCGGCGGCGCGCGGCGGGCGCGCGAAGTAGCCGTTGCGATAGGTAAGTTTCAACTTTTCCTTGCGCAGTTCGGGGTTGACGAGTTCGAGCCGGAGGCGTCGAAACGTGTTGTCGCGCGCTTTGTTGGTCGGCGAATAGGCGAGGAGATATTGCGTGCGCAGTTCCTGTTGAATTTGCGCGAAGGCGGCGTTTAACTGCGCTTCGTCTTCGGGAAAGAAAGCGCGCCCGCCCGTGCGCTCGGAGATTCGCTTGAGCGCGCCCTCGTCGAATTCATAATCGCCGATGCCGATTGAATAGATTGACGCGTCGGCTTGAATGGCGGCGTCAATGGCATCCTGTTTCTTGAGCGGGCTGTTGGAATCTTCCTTGCCGTCGGAGAGCAGAATGATGGCGCGTCGCGTGCCCGTCGGGGTGTTTGCCAGCAGGTCGCGGGAGGTCGCCCAGATGGCGTCCCAAATGGCGGTCGAACGCGCCTCTCTGGGATCATACGCGTCGTCGCCCGTCGCGGCGTCGGCAGCGGGAACGACGGGCGGCGTAGCGGTGGCGATAGACTCCAACTCGCGCGGCGGCAGAGGCGCGACGAATAGACCCTCAATCGCCCTATGGAGACTCGCGCGGTCGCCCGTCAAATCCTGCTCAATCGTGGCGTAGCCCATAAACGAGATGATGGCGGCGCGATCTCTATCCGGGCGCATCACGGAATCTATGAAAGCGTGCGCGGCCTCTTTTTCATCCGGCAGCGTGCGCTCCTGCGAGCCGCTCACGTCGATGAGAATGGCGAGCGAGAGCGGTAGGTCGGTCATGCGCTGGAAGAGGGAGACGCTCTGCGGCACGTCGTTCTCAAAGATTTGCAAGTCTTCCTGCCGGAGCGTGGTGACGAAGCGACGATTCCTGTCCGTGGCGTTAAAGAGGACGTTGACGAGATTGGTTTCGACGAGTTCGACGGCGTCGTCCTGCACATCGTCCCCCCTCACAGGTTCCATGCTCGGCGGCGCGGGCGTCGGGGTCGCGGGCGGCTGTTGTTGTTGCTGCGGCGGCGGAGTTGGCGTCTGCGCGGGCGTCTGCGCTTGCGCGCTCCGGTCGAAAGCGAGAGACGCGAGAAGCAGCATCGCGGATAGAACGATAGCGATAGTTCTGGCGAAGGTCTTGACGAAAAATTTCATGGAATGCTCAAGCATCTCCCCGTCGAATTTTCTCCGCGCGAAAGGCGATCCATTATCGTTGTCACGGCGTCCGTCCTTTGATGCGGACAGGGAACGGCGCGCGTGCTCGTCACGGGAGAGGTTTTTCTTATTCTAACCTCTCAGGGCGCGCGCGCGGAAACGGAGGCGAAATAAGAAGGGCGCGACCAGTTGCCTGACCGCGCCGCCTCTTCCCCCTGTGCTCGATAACCCCTTGTTAACCCGCTTGCTTTTTGCTGCCGGTTACTGCTTGTTGCTCTTGTCCACCACCGATTTCAGAGCCAGAAAGGTGGGCGGCCAGAGTCCGACGAAAATCCCTGCCTGCTTGTTCCCGGTGAAAAAGAGTGCGAGCGATGCGCCGATGGAGCCGATAGTTAAAATATGAAACATGCTGAAGCCCGTGGATTCAACGGTCGTGTTATCGATGGTCTTCAAGACCTTCTCATACACGTCCGTCCGCGTGGCGTCGCCGCCCGTGCCCAAATTGTCGAGCGTATCCGTAATCGTATCCGCAGCCGTTGACGCTGCCGTTCCCAATCCTTGTGCTGACATTAATCTAATCCCCTTTCGCGATCCGTGTTGTCGTCTTTGACGCGCCCTTTAAGGGCGGCCAGGCCGAAGAGCAGCGCGAGCGATGCCCCGGCGATAAAGAAGCCTGCGAGCGGGCGGGCGCGCTTTTTCGTCGCCGCCTGCACTTGCGTCGCGGGCTGTCGCTCCGAACTCTGTTCCGTGTCCAGCTTCGTCATATCCCTTCTGTCGCCGCCGAGCAATTATCCTTATAAAGAACTTTCATCGCACAGTTGTATCCAAACTCATGCGATTCTGTGCGGAGCGTGCTTTTACTTTGACTGTCCGTGACGAATATGAGATAGATTTGACTTATTCAAAAACTTCAGCAGGCGTAAATTTCAGGTCAAGCGACGGGAGCAAACTATGAGTTTGATTGAGTCCATACATGCGCGCGAAATTCTGGACTCGCGCGGCAATCCGACAATCGAGGCGGAAGTGTCTTTAATCGGCGGCGAACAGGGGCGCGCCGCAGTTCCTTCGGGCGCATCCACGGGCGAACACGAAGCCGTGGAACTGCGCGACGGCGACCGTGCGCGCTACGGCGGCAAGGGCACGCGCAAGGCCGTCGAAAATATCAACGAGACGATTGCCCACGAACTCGAAGGCTTCGACGCGCTCGACCAGACCGAAGTTGACGCCGCGCTCATCGCGCTCGACGGCACGCCGACGAAATCCAAACTCGGCGCAAACGCGCTGCTCGCCGTCTCGCTCGCCACGGCACGCGCGGCGGCGACCTACCTTGAGATGCCGCTCTACCGCTATCTCGGCGGCACGAACGCGCGCACGCTGCCCGTCCCCATGATGAACATCATCAACGGCGGCGCGCACGCCGACAACAACGTAGACTTTCAGGAGTTCATGGTGATGCCCGTGGGCGTCGCCAGTTTCGGCGAGGCTCTGCGCGTGGGCGCGGAGATTTTCCACGCGCTCAAGTCCGTCTTGAAGAAGAGCGGCCTCGTCACGAGCGTCGGTGACGAAGGCGGCTTCGCGCCCAATTTGCGTTCGAACGAAGAGGCGATTGAGACGATCCTCGAAGCCGTCGCGGCTGCCGGATACAAGACGGGCGGCGATGTCCTGCTCGCGCTCGACCCCGCGGCGAGCGAGTTTTACGACGGCAAAAATTACGTCTTCAAAAAATCCGACCAGCGCAAACTCACGAGCGACGAGATGGTCGCCTACTGGCAATCGTGGACCGAGCAATACCCGATCATCTCCATCGAAGACGGCATGGCTGAGAACGACTGGGACGGCTGGAAGGCTTTGACGGACGCCGTAGGAGGGCGCGTGCAACTCGTCGGCGACGACCTGTTTGTGACGAACACGGAATTTTTGCGTCGCGGCATCGAGCGCGGCGTCGCCAATTCCATTCTGATCAAAGTCAACCAGATCGGCACGCTCACCGAAACGCTCGACTGCATCGAACTGGCGCGCACCAATCGTCGCACCGTCATCATCTCGCATCGTTCGGGCGAGACGGAAGACACCTTCATCGCAGACCTCGCCGTCGCCACCAACGCCGGGCAGATCAAGACGGGCAGTTTGTCGCGCACCGACCGCATCGCCAAATACAATCAACTCCTGCGCATCGAAGAAGACCTCCGCGCCTCCGCTCGCTTCCCCGGCATGGCCGCTTTTTATCAACTCGAACAGGTGGCTGCGGCGAAGCCCGCGACCAAGAAGAGTCAAGGGAGTCAGGGGAGTCAAGGAAGTGAGAGTAAGGGCGCGAACGGCGGGGCGAAGAAAGCGCGTGCGGCGAAGCGTTGAGCGGGTGCAAATGGCGAAAGCCCCCAACGTGAGACGGAGCTACAGGCCGGGGAGAAAGGTATCTCGTAATGCTGCAAAGAAAACACGTCTGGCTGCTCTCGGTCGTCACCATCTCCGCCGCTTATCTCTCTTACCGTGAGCTAACTTCGCGCGGAGGGTTCGTGAGCGGTTTGATGATCGGCGTGCTGATGGGCAGTTTGCTCATGGTGTGGCTGGAGATGTTCAAGGCGAAGAAGGCGGCGAAGGCTTAGACGCGCGCTATTTTGGTTGACACGATTCGGAGTTTTGCTTTCGGGAGAATTGACAGTGACTGACAGACAAGGACCGCTCGCGCTCATCGTGCTCGACGGCTTCGGCTACAGCCCGCAGCGCGAGGGCAACGCTATCGCGCAAGCCTCGCTGCCCTTCTACACGGAGATTCTGGAGAAGTATCCGCATACGCTCTTGCAGGCGTCCGGCGAATGCGTGGGCTTGCCTACAGGGGTCATGGGCAACTCCAACGTCGGCCACCTCTGCCTCGGCGCGGGTCGCGTGCTGAGGACGGACGTGGAGCGTATCAACCACGAGATCGCGTCGGGCGAGTTTTTGACGAACGCCGCGCTCAATCAGGCTTTGGACAATGCGCTGCACAATAATCGCGCGCTGCATTTGATGGGTCTGCTCTCAGACGGCCTCGTCCATTCGTCGCAGGAGCACCTCTACGCGCTCCTGCGCTTGGCGCACGACAGAGGCTTGCAGCACGTCTATGTCCACTGCTTTCTCGACGGGCGCGACACGCCGCCGATGTCCGCCTACGGCTACGTCGAAGCGTTGCAGGTGAAGTGCGCGGAGATCGGCTGCGGGCGCATCGCCTCGGTCTGCGGGCGTTACTACGCGATGGACCGGGATAAGCGTTGGGAGCGCACGGAGCGCGCCTACCGCATGTTGATTCATGCCGAAGGCGAGCGCGTGATCGATCCGGTTGAAGCGATCAAAAAGTCGTACGAGCATAGCGTCTCGGACGAGTTCATCGAACCGATGGTGGTCACGCGTGCGCGCGAAGAGGGCGAGCCGGTGGCGACGATTCAGGACGGCGACTCCGTTATCTTCTTCAACTTCCGCGCCGACCGCGCACGCCAGATCACGAGCGCGCTCGCCGTCTCCGGCTTCGACTCGTTCGACGTGTCCGGTCGTCCCCCGGTCGAGTACGTCTGCTTCTCCGAGTACGACAAGACGTTTAATCTTCCCGTGGCCTTCCCGAAGACGCAGCCCTACAACATTCTGGCGGACGTGTTCGCTTCGGTCGGCGTGCGCAACTATCGCATGGCCGAGACGGAGAAGTACGCGCACGTCACATACTTTTTCAACGGTGGAACGGAGCGCGAGTACCCGCACGAGCGGCGTCTGCTCATCCCCTCGCCCAAAGTGGCGACCTACGATCTCGCGCCCGAGATGTCGGCCTTCAAACTGACGGACAAAATCCTGCGCGCCATCGAAGAGGGCGAAACCGACGCCTTCATCGTCAACTTCGCCAACCCGGATATGGTCGGCCACACGGGCAACCTCCAGAAGACCATCAAAGCCGTGGAGTACGTAGACACATGCCTGGGCTGGATCATGAAAGCCATGCGCACGGCGCGCGGGCGCACGCTCATCACCGCCGACCACGGCAACTGCGAACAGATGGTTGACCCCACGACCGGGCAGCCGCACACCGCGCACACCACCAACCTCGTCCCCTTCCATCTCATAGACGAAGCCTCCGTCGGCCTGCCCCTGCGCGAAGGCGGCGCGCTCGAAGACGTAGCCCCCACCATGCTCGGACTGCTCGGATTGGACAAGCCCGCTGAGATGACCGGGCGCGACCTGCGCGAACTATAGAGTCGAGGTAGAGTCAAGGTGTAGCCCGCTTTAAGATTCCGGCAGGAGTAATTTGGTGAATGCTGACCTGTTAATTCCTCTGCTCACGTTCGGCGGCACACTCCTGCTGGTCGTAACCGGCCTTCTCAATTTCTCCGTCTTCGTGCGACAACTGCGCGCCGCCAGGGAGCAGCTCGAAACTGCACGGCGGCAGATGGAGAGCGCGCGCCAGCAACCCGAGATTCAACTGGTGCAGCGGGCGATGTCGGAAACCTCCGATCATCTCAGAATCCTCATTGAGCGGCCATACCTGCGCCCTTACTTTTATGAGAACAAGCATTGGGCGCAAGGCGACACGGCGAACAGCGACGAGGTGAAGGCGATGGCCGAACTGCTTCTAAACAACTTCGCGTCCGCGATCATTCATTCGGCGGTCTTCCCGCAATATCCCGTCCGTGGGGTCGAGCAGACGATCCGGTTCCACCTTCGCAACAGCCCCGCCCTGCGCGATTTCCTGTTGGAAGGATTCGACCGCTTCCCGCTCGCAGGGCTGGCTCTGCTCTGCCTGAAGAACGAAACAAAAGCCGAAGCCGAACGCGATCTACACAAACTCATCGCCGCCGCCGGGCAGGACGCGAGGGAGAAGGCGCGCCGTGAGAGGCTCCTGCACCACCTGCAATCTACGGATGAAGCGGGCGCAATCGAGTTGGCGAAGTACAGTCTGGAATTGCTCTGAACTGATGCCCGCCCGCCTTCGCCAGACGCCTAAGAAGAGCCGTCGCGCGCTGGCCGGAATACGTCCGGCGGCGCGATTCCTACGACATCGTTTATAATCGCGCGCGATGAGCATGACGAAGGCGGCACAACAATATCTGAAGCGTCTGGAATACAGGCTGCACCGCGCACGCGTGGGGGCGGGAAAGGGACGCTTTTCCAATTTCGGCGAGGAGCAGATTTTACAGAAGTATATCGCGCAACTGCTGCCTGCGGGCGCGAGCCGGACGGCGGTAGACATCGGCGCAGGCGACGGCGTGAAAGGTTCGAACACTTACGCGCTCTTTAGCAACGGCTGGCGGGGCGTGGGTTTTGAGGGCAGCAATCGTAAGGTGTGCAAGCTGGCAGGGGCTTATAAATATTACCCGCAGGTGTCGGCTGCGAATTGTGTAGTGACGCCTGAGAACGTCGTGCCGTTGCTCGAAGCCTACAATATCGAGCGGGAGTTCGGCGTGCTCTCGCTCGACATAGATAGTTACGATTACTGGGTGCTGGATGCGCTGCTCGCGGAGTTTCGCCCGCGCATCGTCGTCACGGAAATTAACGAGAAGATACCGCCGCCGATCAGGTTCGTCGTGAACTACGACCCGGAGTTTCAGATGACGCACCACTTCTTCGGCTACAGCATTGCGAGCCTCTCGGAGTTGGCCGCGCGCCACAATTACGCCATCCTCGAAGTGGAATACAACAACGCGTTTCTCGCGCCGCTTGAGTTGCCCGGCATCGTAGCGCGCGATGCCGCGCTCGCCTATCGTGAAGGCTATGCGCACCGCCCCGACCGCCGGGAAAAATTTCGCGCCAACGCCAACATGGAGATACTGCACACGCTCAGTCCAAGCGACGCCGTCAAGTTTCTCGACGAGTTTTATGCACAGCATCGAGGCAAGTATGAGTTAAGCAGCGGCGAGGCGGCGGGCGACCCGCTCGAACGCACGTCGCAGCAGCCTGAGACGCAGACTAATGCTCAGGGCGACGAGTTGGTAAGAGAGACTGCGCGCAGCTAGCGGCGTTGCGGCACAGGGAGCGAGAAGGAGAATGAGAAGGTGTGGTTGATTCAGTGGGCGAAATCGCGTTCGGAGAAGAACGAGTTCGGCGTGCCGATTCCTAACTTCGCGCAGGTCACGCAGACGCTCTACAGGGGCGCGCTGCCCGACGCGGACGGCTATCGCGGCCTCGTCGAGAAACTGAACGTGGCGCGCGTGTGCAGCATCATCGAGCACGAGCGAAGCGAGGATATGCAACGCGCGCTCGGTTCGGGCATCACCGAATGGAAGCACATCCCCTTCTCCGACCGCGACGCGCCCGCCGCAGACAAAGTCAGGGAGTGGCTCGACTTCATCCGCACCTCGGAGACAGGCGGCGCGATCTTCACGCACTGTCGCGGCGGCAGGCATCGCACGGGCATGCTCATCGGAGTCTATCGCGTGATTGATTGCGCGTGGACGAAGGAACAGGCATACGCGGAGATGATGCGCTTCGGCTGGTACAGCGCGCTCGGACACCAACCGCTCCTCGACTGGTTCTTCCACGAATTCGACCCGAAAGAGTTTGAGAAGCAGGGATGAACGCGGAAGGATGAACGCGGAAGGTAAGACAAGCAGACAAGCGGCTCTTGTCTTCTTATTCATCCTTCATCGTTCCGCGTTCATCCTTGTTCTTCGCCGATTCGTTTGAGGGTGTCGAGGCGTGCGCGGATGGCGCGTGTGAAAGTGGCGATCTCTTCGGCGGTTGCGCCGCTGGCGCGCAGGCCGTCGCGGAGTTGGGCATCGGTGAGGCGGCAGATGTATTGCGAGAGCCAGCGCACATCTTCGACGCTGATGTTGTCGCGCGCTTCGGCGGTGCGCTGTCCGAGGTAGTTCCACTGCACGATGCCGTCCTCGACTCCGGCGACAAACTCCGGCGTCTGCGCTTCGTACCCGGCGGCGTCCCACTTGCTCCTGAACAGGTTGCTGCCCCACTTGCCCATCGACGCGCCCCAATCAATGATCAGGTAGCGCGCTTCAACCAGACCGCCTTCCAGAGCGTACTCGAAGACGGCAGTGTTTGAGCCGCGCGCCACGTCGCGCACGTCTTTGTTGTCCCAGTTCGACGTGAGCATCAACATGATCTTCAAGCCGCTCAGTTCGCGCGTGCCGACGAAAGGGTTGTCGTCCCAAGCCCAACCGTGCTCGTCGAAAAGTTTCGTCACGCCTTCCTCGTCGAGTTCGAAGCGGGCGTCCGTGAATTTGCAATCTTCGCCGACGCATTCGCGTGCGCGCGTGAGTCCAGCCGCGCCGTCGATCATACCTTCGGGGACGAAGTAGGCCACTTCCACGTAGTAACCGGCTGCCCAAGCCATGCGCGTTGCGAAAGTTTCGGAGCGCACTTCGTCGCCCCACTTGACGCGCCAGACGCGCCCGCGCGCATCGCGCACGGACACGCAGGGGTTCGACCCGGTAGAGTGTTCGGCCACGAATTGGAAGGGCGGCGCGGGCGCACCCGACTCGCCTCCGGGTCCTGCGTAAAAGTCGAGTTCTTCGACCGCGCCGGGGTCGCGCCAGATGCTCTTGCGGTGCGCGCGTTGCGGCGGCGGCCCTGCGAGTTTGAGTTTATAGACGGATTTAGCGCGCCAGATGAGATAGACGCACGCGATGACGACGGCGGTTCCGCCGAAGCCGATATAGATGATCTTGATTAACGTATCCATCGTTTGGCTGTCAGTTGATTCCTTAAAATCTACTATAGCATCTGCTACTCTGAAGCCCGAAAAAGGGCTTCCTTAAATGCTTTCACGCCGGAGCGAGATTGATGAACAGAGTTTGGCCGGATGAATTGCCGGTGGTGCAGGTGCGCGTGGCGCGCCCGACGCGCAGTTTGCAGGAGTTGATCAGGTTCTACTGCGAAGGACTCGGCCTCGCAATCGTCGGTTCTTTCACGGCGCACGCGGGATATTCGGGAGTGATGATCGGACTGCCCGGCAGCGACTATCACCTGGAGTTTACGGAGCGCGAAGAGCCGGAGGCGGACTACGCGCCGCCGAGCCGCGACAACCTGCTCGTGTTTTATATTCCCGAACGCGCTGCGCTTGAACGCGTCGCGGCGCGACTGGCGGCGATGGGCTACGCGTCCGTCGCGCCGGAGAACCCTTACTGGCACGAGCGCGGCGTGACCATCGAAGACCCGGACGGCTGGCGCGTCGTCCTGATGAACACTTCGGGCATCTAAGACGGCGCAGCATCCTCTCCAGAGGAGAACTTTCACGGTCGCTCCGTACGTTATACGAGTAGACGCGCCGTGCGGCCTGACGCAGCGCAGACGCGCGCAAGCTGTTATTATTTTCGTTAACAGTTATTTCATGATGATGAATTTCGACCCGCAGAACATCCTCGTCATAGACTTCGGCCAACTCGGCGACGTGGTCTTGAGTCTGCCCGCGCTCCACGCGATCCGCGCGAAGTTTCCGCGCGCACGGATCACCGTGGCCGTGGGGAAGCCGGGAAAGCCCGTCGTCGAGATGTCGAACGCGGCGGACGAGACGCTCGTGGTAGACCGTGTGAGTCTGCGCGACGGGTCGAAGCCGCTCTCGATCTGGCGCATCGGTCGTCTCGTCAAAGATGTGCGTGCGCGCCGCTTTGATTTCGTCATAGACTTGCACAGTCTGTCGGAGACAAACTTGCTCGGCTTTCTGTCGGGCGCGTCGCAAAGGCTCTACGCGCGACGCCCCACGCGCTCGCTCGATTTCCTCTCAAACTTTCGCCCGCGCCCCGCCATAGAAGACCGCTCGAAGCATGCCGTGGATCGTTATCTCGATGTCGTCGCGCCGCT
Organism: Pyrinomonadaceae bacterium; assembly: GCA_036399115.1. GTDB lineage: Bacteria > Acidobacteriota > Blastocatellia > Pyrinomonadales > Pyrinomonadaceae > JAIVJZ01. The sequence continues at coordinate 13,314 of DASWNS010000243.1, forward strand.
CGGCGTAGAGGCGGTGACGCGTGTGCCGCGCCTGCGGACGCGCGTGGAAGATGTGCGCGCGGTGGATGAGATGTTGCGCAGGGAGCGCGCCGGAACGGACGCGCCGCTCATAGGGATGTTTCCGGGCGCGGGGCATCCGAGCCGTTGCTGGCCGCTCGCGCGCTTCTCCGAACTCGCGCAGAGACTTGAGAATAACGACGGCGTGCGCACGCTCGTCTTCGCAGGGCCGGAAGAACGCCCGCTCGTCAAAGCGATGCGCGCGCAGTTTCCGCGCTCCGCAGTCATCTTCGACCGCCTGAGCGTCCCGCAACTCGCGGCGGCGGCGGCGCGCGTCTCCGTCTTTGTCTCGAACGATACGGGGCCGATGCACATCGCTGCGGCGGTCGGCACGCCCGTCGTGATCCTGATGAGCGAGCACCCGATGCTCGACGCATACGTGCCCCCCGGCGAGCGTCATCGCGTGCTGCACCGCCCCGGCATCGCACAGATCACGACCGACGAAGCTTACACGGCCACGCGCTCGGCCTTCACCTCCGAACGCGCCACCTCCCTCTTCGCCGGTTAAACACGCGCTTTCGCACGCGCCCCTCTTCTTCCGCTAAATGCTGCATCTACTACGATTCTTTGTCCAATCGAAGTTTGCTCTGGACAAAAATTGTTTAACCGTGTAATACTATTTTCGCTGCTGCCAAAGCAGCCGCGGCGGGCGACTTCAACAAAATCCACGCCCCACGCCGAGCCGTCCAGCACGAACACCGGATAAAATTTGGCTTAAACAGTTCGCACGCGCCCCGTGCGGCTGTCACTGGTTCACGAGCGAGTTAGGCGTCCCCCGCGCCTCCTTTTGCTTTCGCGAGCGGGGCGAAAAGAAGAATTTCAGTCAACCTCGCCGCTTCTGCCCCATCAGTTGCCCCTCACCCCGACACAAAACTTTTGGAGTCAATTGTCATGCTCAAAAAAATCCCCCTTTCGCTGTCCGCCCTCTTCCTCCTCGCGCTCAACGTCTCCGCGACCAACGCAGGCACGCGCACAGTGCCCGCGCCCCTGCTGGTTTCGTCCCACGCTGCCAGAGCAATCGGGGGCGACGAGGAGACAGACCGCAGCCGCGACGGCTTGCAAGGCCCCGTCCGGCGCGTGCGTACAGAGACTTCGAAACTGATGAGCAAGGGCGGGAAACTGACCGAAGGCGCACGCGCCGTGTTGGAGACGGCGACCTACGACATGAAGGGCGCGAAGATTGACACGGCCTATTTTCTCGGCGCGAGCGGCTCGCTCACGGGCAAGGAAGTTTATAAATATGACGACCGCGGCAACATCGTCGAGATGACTTTGTCCAACGCGGACGGCTCGGTCTTGAGCAGAGAGAAGTACGAGTATGAGTTCGACGCGATGGGCAACTGGACGAAGATGACGACCTTCGTGGCTATCATCGAAAACGGCCAGATGAGTTTCGAGCCGTCGGAAGTGACCTACCGCATCATCGCCTACTACATGGAAGACGCCACCGCGAAGAAACTTCAGACAGCAGCCCTCTCAAGCAACACGAACGCCCCCGCCAACGTCTCGCCCGCGAGCATGGTGAGCAACGCCCCCGCAAGCACGTCCAACAACGCGCCCACGAGCACGCTTAACAATAAGCCAGCCGCGCCCGCCGTCACCGCGCCCGTCAAGCCCGGAGCCGCCGCGCCGTCCTCATCGCCGCAGCCCAAAATGACAGGCGCGCCCACCGCAATGACGAACACGCCAGCGGCTAACCCGTCAGCGGCAAACATGTCAGCGGCAAACGCGAAGGCAGCGGCTAACAACGCCGCGCCGCCCGTCAAGCGCGCGAACAACGCGCCCGTGCTGCCGACAGTCTCCGCCGCGCCCACTTCATCCTCAAACCTGACGCTCGGAATGCCGAACGTCGCGGCAGCTTCAAACAACAGCAGCGCGCCCGTCGTCAAAGCGACGGACGACGTTCCCCCGCCGCCCGTGAAGCCCGTCGTCAAAGCTCCCGTGCGCCCCGTCTCCGGCGGCGTCCTGAACGGCAAAGCGTTGGAGATGCCGAAGCCCATGTATCCGGAGGTAGCGCGCCGCGCGAAAATGACGGGTGTGGTAAGCGTGGAAGTGGTGGTTGACGTATCCGGGAAAGTTATCGGCGCGCGCGCCGTGAGCGGTCCCGAGTTGCTGCGCGACGCCGCCGAACGCGCCGCACGTCAAGCGAAATTTACGCCCGCGCTGCTCTCCGGCCAGCCCGTACGCGTCGCCGGGGTTATCAACTACAACTTCTCGCTCTAATCGAACTTCTCAGCCCCGACTAAAGAAGGAACAAAACCGATGGCCTTTACCGGACAACTCAACGACCTCGCCCTGAGCGAGTTGATCGAATTTTTCTGCAACCAGCGCAAGACCGGGCGTTTGAAAGTTGACTACGCGCTCGCGCCCGGCGTCTTCTTCATCAAAGACGGCGACCTCGTGGACGCCAAGGTCGGCGCATTGAACGGCACGGAAGCCGTCTTCTTCGCGTTGACTTTACCGAGCGCGTCGTTTGATTTCAGCGCGGGGATGCAGTCGTCTCGCCGCACGATCAACGATTCGTGGGCGAGCGTCGTGCTCGAAGGTTTGCGCCGCATAGACGAAGGTATCATGCCCGACGCCTCGCAGGCGTTTGCCTCCGAAGAGGAGATCGACGAAGCGACCATCGAATATTTGAATTGCATCCAGAGCGCGAAAGAGGCCGCCCCGGCAGCGGCGACGCCGCCGCCGCGCGACGCCGCGAAGGATACCGATGCGGCGGACGACTCGTTTCCGCTGCCCATGTCGCAGACGCTCGAAGCGACGCAGGATAGCAGCGCGGGCAAGAGAAAGTTTGTCGTCGCCGGGGTCGCCGCCGCGCTCGTGCTCGCCTGCGTCGTTGCCGCCGTCCCTTTGAGCAAACGTTTCGCGCGCCCTCAGGCGAGTGTCAACTCCGTCGCGCCCGCCGCAACGCAAAGCACGAACGACACCGCAACCGCGCAGGGCGACAACAGCGCGACGCCCACCGCCTCGACCGATCCAGACGCTCCCGCGACGGATGCTGCCGCGACGGACGCTGCCGCCTCGGAAGCCGCCGCTTTCACCGCGCGGCGCGAACGCGAAGCGCGCCTTGAGCGTCAGCGCAAACTTGAGGCGAAGCGAGACGCCGCCGCGCATGAAGCCTCGAATGAAGCGACCGCGCCCGAAGTGGCCGCTCCCAAACCCGCGCCTGTCGGGGCGAAGACCGTGCGCGTCAGCGTCTCTTACGACGAAGCCGGGCGCGTCACGCAAACCTCCGTCGTCGGCTCAAGCCCCGGCGCGGAAGCCTACGCTTCGACCGCCGTGCGCGTCGCGCGCGGACGCCGCTTCCCCTCCGGCAAAGCCGGTTCCGCAGTCGTTACGATCCCGATCAACTAAGGGAGAGGGGAACAGGTAAGAGGTAAAGGTCTAATACAAAAGATAAAAAGCGGAGGCAGCTTTCGAGTGCTGCGCTCCGCTTTTCTTTTCCTTTACCCTTTTCCTCTTAGCCTTTCCCCGTCTGCTTCATTTCATCCCGACCGTTCCCAGTAAGAGCAACAGGGCGCGGTTGAGCGCGAGTTCGCGCCCGCGCGGGTCGTACCATTCGTCGAGCGTGTGAGAGTTGGCGGAGAGGCCGCCCGCGCCGACGGTGATGGCGGGCAGGCCGAGCGAGATGGCGATGTTGGAATCGGTTGACGAACAATCGAAGCGCACGCTTGAACCGAGCGCGCGCGTCGCTTCTTCGGCGAGACGCACGAGCGGCGCGCTCTGTGGAGTCTCGCCGCCGGGACGGTCGCCGATGAGTTTCATTTCGAGTTCGAGGGGCGGCGCACCGGGACGGCGCGCGTCGTTCTCCTCGCCCGCAGCTTCGCGTGCGGCGCGGCGAAAGTATGCGTCGAGGCGTTGCAGTTCGTCCGGCGATTCCGAGCGCAGGTCAACGTCCATCCAGGCCTCCTGCGCGATGCAGTTGACGCCCGCGCCGCCTTCGACGCGCCCGACGTTGAACGTGGTACGCGGACTTTTCGGCGCAGGATAAGCGATGAGCCTTGCCACCGTTCGACCGAGCGCGTGCACAGGATTCGGCACGCCGAAGTCGCCCCACGAATGGCCGCCCGCGCCCGTGTACCTGACACGATAACGGCGCGACCCGACGGCGCGATGCGTGATGCCCTCCAACCCCGGCCCGTCGAGACTCACGAAGGCGTCGATCTCGCGCGCCCACTCGCCTTTGGTTAAAAGATAACGCGCGCCGCGCAGGTTGCCTTCGCCTTCCTCGCCCACCGTCCCGACGAACAGGATCGACCCTCCCGTCTCGATGCGCGTCTCTTCGAGCGCGGACGTGAGCGCCAGCAGTGCGACGAGGCCGCAGCCGTCGTCGGCAATACCGGGCGCAAACATGCGCGTGCCTTCGTGTCGCACGGTGAAATTCGTCCCCGCCGGAAAGACCGTATCGAGATGCGCGCTGATACAGATGAGCGGGTGCAGATTCGCCCCGCGCCGCAACGCGATGCAGTTGCCCTCGGCGTCAATCGTCGTCTCCGCGAGTCCGCACTGGCGAAAACGCACCGCGAGATATTCCGCACGCGCCTCTTCGCCGAACGGCGGCGCGGGTATCTCGCAGATCGCCGCCTGCTCCTCGGTAAACTTCGCCGCGTGCTCCTTGAAGAATTGAAACGCACGCCGCACCTTCTCCGCGCGTAGAAGTTCGCGGACGATATGTTCGGGAGCGGTTGCGGTAGCTGTGAGAAACATAAGAAAGCAGTGACGAGTGACAAGTGACGTGTGACGAGATCAAAGGCAAGTTTAAAGACAAGTTTCTGGTTTTAACTTGTCACTTGTCACTCGTCACTCGTCACTGTTCTCTTGTCGCTAGACTAATTGCATCATCTCTTCTTCGCCGAGCACGCCCGACGCGCTCTTGGCCTTGTCATAGATGCGCGCGACGCGTTCGTCGCTGGCTTCGATGCCGCGCGATTCGAGCCAGTAGACGACGTTTGATTTGCCGCTCATCGGGCCGACTTCGATCACCTGCCGCATGCCGAAGAGTCCGGCGGGCACGCCCGAATAGATGAGGTCTGCGAGTTCGGTGTCGCCCTTGCGAAAACTCTTGATGACCGCCGCCGCGTGTACGCCCGTCGCCGTGCGGAAGGCATCGCGCCCGAAGACCGGATAGTTGACCGGAATATTCCAGCCGCAACTCGACTCTGCCGCGTGGCAATAGTCGCTGAGCTTCGACAGGTCGTTGTCGATCCAGCCCATGAGTTTGAGATTGACGAGCAGTTGATCCATCGGCGTGTTGCCCACGCGTTCGCCCATGCCGAGCGCAGAACCGTGTACTTGATCCGCGCCGCCCTCAATCGCCGCGATGGAATTGATAACTCCCAAACCGCGATCCTGATGGCCGTGCCAGTCGAGGCGTATGCCGCCGCCCTGCTCCTCGATGATGCGCTTGACGAAGCGCACGACGGCGCGTGCGCCGTCCGGCGTCGAATGGCCGACCGTGTCGCAGACGCAGACGGCGCGTGCGCCCGCGCGAATGGCCGCAGTGTAGAGCGCGCGAATCGTCTCCGGGTCGGCGCGCGTCGTGTCTTCGGTCACGTACATGACGGGCAAGCCTTCCGAGACGGCGAACTTGATGGCGTCTTCGGTGAGTTGGAGCAACTTGTCGAGCGTCCAATCTTCCGCGTAGAAGCGGACGGGCGACGAGCCGATGAAAGTGCAGGCTTCGATGGCGATCCCTGCGCGCTGCGAAATTTCGGCGATGGGGCGAATGTCGTTCTGGTGCGTGCGCGCGGCGCAGTTGGGGCGAATCTGTAGTCTCTGTTCGACGATCTCGCGCGCCAGACGCTCGACGCCCGCCGCGTGTGTGCCGCCCGCGCCCGGCAGGCCGATGTCCGCCGTGTCGATCCGCAGGTCGTTCATCAGGTGCAGGAGTTCCAACTTTTTCTCGACCGAAGGCTCGCACACGGAGGGCGATTGCAGCCCGTCGCGCAGCGTCTCGTCGTCAAAGCCGATGTGACGACCGGGCGCAGGGTGCGACGGTTCGATTTCGTTCCAATCGTAGATCAATTCACTTGCTGGCACTTCTCGCTTACCTCCGTTGTACGGGAAATTGTCGCGCGTTCGCTGGCATGTTCTGGATGGAGGAATTACAACAAGGGGCGTGTCGAATGTCAAGCAAGAGCACCCGGACATAAAGCCCTGCCCGGCGCAGCCACAGAGGAAGCGATGAGTGATGTGGGCGGAATGATAAACCGGAGAAGCAGGCGAGCAAGTTACTGCTTTCCTTCATCGCTCATCCTTGCACGTTCATCATTTCTCTTCTCTGTGCCTGCGTCGGTCAGGGCTTCAACCTCCTCCTTCGACTTCCGGCGGCGTGCGCTTTTGACTCCGCAACCAACTCTGTTATAGCCTTCGTCGCGCTTCCCGGTTGGTGAACGAAGAGGCCGCTTCCCGCTCGTCATCACATCCCGCTCAGGCGAAGTTGTTTTGTGCTGCCTTGCACCAATCAAGGCGACGGAGGGCGAGCGCGCGACGGTTCGACTATTTATTAAATCAGACAGGAATTGTTGACGGCATGGATGAGTTTATCGCGCAGGGTAACGACGAACATTTGAGTATTCTGCATCGCACGACGCCCGGCTGGATCGAGGTGATCGCCGGTTCGATGTTCTCCGGCAAGTCCGAAGAGTTGATCCGCCGCCTGCGCCGCGCCAAGATCGCGCGCCAGCGCGTGCAGGTCTTCAAGCCGCACATCGACACGCGCTACTCGCACGACCACATCGTCTCGCATTCCGAGATGCGCCACGAATCCGGCGTGGTGACGAGCGCCGCCGAAATCCTCGCGCAGGTCGAGGCCAACACGGATGTCGTCGGCATTGATGAAGGCCAGTTCTTCGACAACGAACTCGTCTCGGTCGCCAACGAACTCGCGCGCCGTGGCCTGCGCGTCATCATCGCCGGACTCGATCAAGACTACACCGGACGCCCCTTCGAGCCGATGCCGCAACTCTTAGCCATCGCCGAATACATCACCAAGACGCACGCCATCTGCGTCCGCTGCGGCCAACCCGCCAACTACTCCCAACGCATCGTCGAACTCGAAGGTCAGGTCGTCGTCGGCGCGGGCGATTCCTACGAAGCGCGCTGCCGCCGCTGCTTCGTCCCACACGCCGACGCCCCCACCTCATACATCCAGGAACAGTGACAAGTGACAAGTGACGAGTGACGAGATAAGAAAGTGAATAGTGAATTGTGAATAGAATGAAGACTGACTTTCTCTATTCACGATTTACGATTCACAATTCACGGCTTTCACTCATCACTCATTACTCATCACTCATCACTTTTCTTTCTCGTCACTCGTCACTGCTTTTAAGGCGCAAGAAGCTCCCGCCAGCCTCGTTCAACGGGATGAACCCCAGAAGTGTTCAAGCTGTTACCCAAGTTGCTAACGAGGAGTATCGAGATGAAATCGCAAACGCTCGTCAAGGTTTTGGGACTCTTCCTGCTGGCGGTCTTCGCGCCGCTCGCTTTCGTCGCCGTCAACACGGCGCATTCCGCCGCTGCCGTAGGGTTGCCGCAAGCGAAGAAGGATAGAGTTCACGCCGGCGACTACCGGATTTCCGGCCCTTACACGCACAACAACCTCGCCGTTTTTCTCATTCACGGAAAAGACAAGCTCGCGGGCAAAACTTTTCTGACGCTGCAAGAGGCGCTCAAGCAGCGCAAGGTCGTCGTCTACGAGACGAAGAACGTCAACGAACTGGCGATTGAAAACCTGTCGCGCACCGAAGAGGTCTATGTTCAATCCGGCGACATCGTGAAGGGCGGGCAGCAAGACCGCATGCTCGGCGTAGACCTCGTCGTGCCGCCGCGTTCGGGCAAGATTTCGATTGGAGCGTTTTGCGTCGAGCAGGGACGCTGGCAGAAGCGCGGCAAGGAAGAGTCCACGCATTTCACCTCTTCAAACGATCGCGTGGCGACCAAAGCCTTGAAGCTTGCGGCGAACAAGACAAAATCGCAGGGCGAAGTGTGGAGCAAGGTGGAGGAGGCGCAGGGCAAGTTGAGCGCGAACGTGGGGCGGCGCGTGAACGCTCCCATCTCCAATTCGAGTCTGCAATTGACGCTCGAAGACCGTGCGGTGCAAGAGACTGCCGACGGTTACGTCAAAGCCCTCTCGCACGTCGCGGACAAACACGCCGACGTGATCGGTTACGCTTTCGCCATCAACGGCAAGATCAACAGCGCGGATGTCTACGCCGCGAACGCGCTCTTCCGTAAACTCTGGCCGAGTCTGCTCAAGGCGAGCGCGGTGGAGGCGATTGCGGAGTTGCAAAAGAATCAGAAGTTCGAGGCCGTCTCCGCCGCCGAAGTGGGCGCGTTCCTCGACGATGCCGAACAGGGCGCGGCCACCGAGCGGGACGTGACGCGGCGCGTCCAGATGATCACGCGCGAGTCGAAGGTCAACATCCTCTTCGAGACGCGCGACCGCAACGCGAAGGGGCCTTGGCTGCACCGGAGCTACATTAAAAAATGAAACGATGAACGATGAACGATGAAGGATGAATAAGAAAACAGAATCCGGAAGTCAGCAGTGAAGACCTGCGCCTGTTCTATTCTGACTTCCGGATTCTGTTTTCTCTTTCCTGCTTTCATCGTTCCGCGTTCATCCTTCCTCCTTCATCGTTTCCGCTGCGGTGAATCTTAATTCTTGATCGCGCCAATTCTTTTTGTGCTATTCTTCTTCACGCTAAATTCCCCTGCAACAAAATCTAATGCTCGTGCGATTTTTACCCGACAACCGACAGGAGAAGACTTCTATGCACGCACTGAAAATCTCTAAGACTCTGACCGGGATTCTGCTCTTCACACTCACGCTCGCGGGCGCGGCCTGCCAGCCGCCCGCCGCCAATACCAACGTTGCGAACGTCAACGCGAACGCAGCGGGGAATACAAACGCCGCTGCCACTCCCGTAACGTCCGCCGCGACCATCGAGACGCGCGAGCCTGAACAGTATCAGGCCACGCTCGTCTTCAGCGCGACCGCCGAAGGCAAACCGCAAGCGCTCAAGCTCCCGATTGAAGTGGCGCGCAGCGGCGACAATCGCCGTTACGCCTTCAACAACATTCCCGTCCTCGGGCAAGTCATCTTTCTCGACCGCGCGGACAAACGCTACCTCATCCTGCCGGGGCGCAAGCAGTATGCGGAGATCACGCCGGAGTTGATCGGCTTCGACGTGCGTTCGCTGACGCCGGGGCAGATGGTTACGGTGCTGCAACAGCAGAAGGGCGTGGAGCGCGTCGGCGAAGAGCAGCGCGAGGGGCGCACGGTCGTCAAGTATCGCTACGCGGCGACGGCGAAGACGGCTTCGCAGGCGGGCGACGTGGCCGCAGAGAGTTTCATCTACGTGGATAAAGAGACGGGCTTGCCGCTGCACGCAGACCTGACCGGGCAGTCGAGCGGGAACGTGCAGGGCGTCAGCCGCGCGCATCTCGTCGCCGACATGCAGAACATTCAGACGACGGTTGACCCCGCGCTCTTCGAGTTGCCGACGGGTCTGACGAAGTTGTCGGAGGAACAGATCAAGCAACAGGTGGCGACCATCGGCCAGTTCTTGCAGTTCGCCTTGAGCGCGCTGAATTCCCAAATGGGCAACGCACCGGCGAGCGGCGGCACTACGGCGACGCCTCCGTCCCCACCACCGACCGCAGGCGGCGGTGCGTCGCCCTCCACTTCACCCGGCGCGTCGCCGCCCGCTCACTGACGAGGCAAAGGAAAGAAGATGAAATATATTCTCCTGCTCCTCGTCGGCGCGCTCCTGGGCGCGGCTTTGACGTTCTACATCTTCGTCGGCGCGCCGCGCATGAAGCAGGCGCAGACGGGCGCGCCGCTGCAAGCTCCTGAGGCGGCGGGCGACCCGCCGGGCACAGCCGTCTTAACGCTCGACGAGAAATTCTTCGACACGCTGCTCGGCACGATCTTCCGCGACCTGAGCGCGCCCGCCTTTCGTCTCGCCGCGATGCCGAAAGAGATGCCCGTCGCCGGGGCACAGCCCGGCCTCTTCTTCGTGCAGGCGCAGGAAGGCGGCGGGGGCTGCACGAATCAGGTGGTGCTCGCGCAGGAAGGCAGCGGCGCGCGCACCACGGTCAGTTTGAAGAACGGAGAGATCATCGCGCCGCTCGCCTTTAGCGGAAGCTATAACGTCTTCGGCAACTGCATGAACTTTCGCGGCGCAGCCGAATCCAACATCACGCTCTACTTCAAACCCGAAGAGCAGACGCTCTACGGACAGATCACCATCTCCAGCGTCAACCTCGACAACATCTCGCCGCTCGCCAGCCCGCTCGTGACGAGTTTCGTGCAGACGGCGATCAACCAGAAGGTCAACCCGCTCGTCTTGATGCGCGGCGCACAACTCTCTCTGAACGTGCCCGTGCAGGCCAGCAACGGCACGCTCAAAGCGCAGGCCAAAGACGTGCGCGCCGAGATCAAAGACGGCGCGCTGCGCCTGCACGTCACCTACGACTTCTCCGGCGCACGCGCCGCCGGAGACGCTCCCGCGCCGCCGCAGAGTTAGACGCGCGCGCCGGTGCAAGCCCGGACATGATCTAACGGGCGCAAGTTTACTTTAAGACTTGCGCCCGTTTTCGTGTTTCAACTTCGAGGAGAGTTCGTTGCGCCGGAGCAGACTTGAAGCACAGCAACGGCGTTGGGGATTGGCGGCGGCTCTGGCGTTGGCAGTTATCGCGCTCGTGCCGCAGTTGCAGATGTTGAAGGCGCGCGGCGTGAGCGCGTGGCACGGCTCGCACCTCTCTTTCTTCTACGACGAGGCCGCTTACGCCGCTTACATCAACGCGCTGATTGACGGTCGCCCGCGTCGCAACGATCCTTACACCGGGCGAGACGACGCGCCCGAAGCGCGCCAGCCCGAATCGCTCTTCTCCATCCAGTTCGTCCCGGCCTACGCCGTCGCGCTGCCCGCGCGGCTGCTCGGCTTCGACGCCTCCACGGCCTTCATCATTCTCTCCTGTCTCGCGTCCTTCGCTTCCGCGCTCGCGCTCTACGGGCTGCTCGCCGCCATCACGGACGACGACGCGCTGGCGGCGACGGGCGCGCTCTCCGTGTTGTGCTTCGCATCGCTCACGCAGAAGATCGTGCGGACGCTGCGCGGACTCCAAACCGCTTATCTCCCTCTGCCGTTCCTGCGCCGTTACTTACCCGCCGCGCCGCTCCCTCTCTTTTTTCTCTTCTGCTTTCTCATCTGGCGCGCGCTCAAAGCGGAAGACAGGCGCGCGGCCAACGTCGCTTCAATCCTCGCGGGACTCAGTTTTGCGCTGCTCGTCTTTTCCTATTTTTACCTGTGGACGGCTGCCGCCGCGTGGCTCTTCTGCCTCGCGCTGTTGTGGCTCGCGGCGCGCCCGCCAAACTGGCGTTACGACCTGAGAGTCTTCGCCATCGTCGGCGCGATAGCGCTGGCCGCGCTCGCGCCCTACTTCTACCTGCTCTCGCATCGCGCCCCCTCGATGGACACAGCGCAGGCGCTCGTCTTCTCGCGTCGTCCCGAACTCTTTCGCACGACCGAACTGATCTGCGCGCTCGCCCTCCTCATCCTCGCACTCGGCGCATGGCGCGGTCGGGTCAAACTGCGCGAGCGCGCCGCGCTCTTCGCCGCCTCGTTCGCGCTCATGCCCTTCGTCGTCTTCAATCAACAGGTCATCACGGGGCGCATGCTCCAGCCGGTTCACTACGAACAGTTCATCGCCAACTACGTCTGCCTGCTCGCGCTCGCGCTCGCTTCGCTCCTCGTCTGGCGCGGGCTGAAAACATCGGGTGGAGCGGGAGAGGCAGGATGGAGGATTCCGCGCGTTGCTCTGGCGGCGTGCGCGCTCGCGGCGTGCGGTTGGGGCGCGGGAGAAGCATTCTTCGCCACACGGCAACAGCTTGAGGTGAATCTGGCGGTTGACGAGGCCAGACCCGTCGGCCTGCGCCTGCGAGAGATCGCGCGACTGAACTCGCCGCCCGAATCCGCCGCAGCAGGCGCGCGTCCAATCGTCTTTTTCGATAACGTCGGCCAGATAGATCGGCTACCGGGTGTCGCGCCGCAAGCC
>DASWNS010000244.1:0-18692 GCA_036399115.1 Pyrinomonadaceae bacterium
CATCCTTCATCATTCCTTCACCTGTTCGCCTTTTCTCGACGCGCCTTTCACCTGTTCGCTGGCAACCGGCTGCGTTAAGGCTTCAACGTTGACGAGGAAGCGGAAACTGCCTTCCTGCTGCACGCCGAGGAGAAACTGCACATCCACGCTCGCGTTCGGAATCAACGCGCCGCCCGCGAGCGGGACGACGAGCGTGGAGTTCAGGCCGCCGCCCGACGCTTGCGCCGGAGGCTGTTCGAGCAGCGTGCCTTTAACCGTCAGCAGTCCCGCGCTCGTCTGCACTTCCGCGTCGGACGAACTCAGGGCGCGCAGGTCGGCCTGCGGGCTGGAGACGACGGGCGAGCCGAGCGTGGTGATCCCCGTCAGGCGGAAGCGCAGCGCGCGAACGGTGGCTCCCGTCTTGTTGACGAAGCGACGGCGAATGGTGAGCGTGCCGAACGCGCCGTTCGGAATCGTCCCGCCCGCGCGCACGCGGTTGGGCGGCGCGCTCGATGCCGCCTGCGGGTCGATGAGCATGGCCTTGATGGTGGCGTTGTGTTGGATGGGGCTGCTCAAGTTTTCCGCTCCCGGCGCGCCGAGTTCCGCCGCGAGGTTCGCTCCCGCGTTCGCGCTCGGCAGCGGACTCTGGACGGCTACGAGCACGAAGTCGTCCGCGTTGTTGTCTGTGTCCTGCGGAGATCCCGTCGGCTGCCTGCGCACGAGACTGTAGTTCGCGCTCGGCGTCGTGGGGGTGCCGACGTTCAGGCACAGACCCGATAAAGTTCCCTCGCTGAGCCGTGCATCGGCGCACGCGCCGCCCGCCGCGTCGAGCCGGTTGGGCGTCGTGAAATTGTTGGCGTCGGACGTGCGGAAGATCGCGACGCCGCGAAACGGATGCTGCGCGTCGTCGCCCGCCAGATCGCTCTGGCTCGTGGCATCTGCGAGCGCGCGGTTTGCGCCGCCGTAATTCGCTAACGTGTAGGCATTGCCCGCGACGAGATAATGTGCGCGGGCGGGGATGACCGTGTTGTTCGGGATGACGTGATAAGTTTCGAGCACGACGCCCGCCGCCGTGTCGCGCCCCGTCACGATTGCCCAGCCCGTCGAATTGTCGGGAGTGGTCACGGTGATCGCTTCGTTCGTGTTGTTGTAGAGTTCGACGAATTCATCGCGCAGGCCGCCGGGTCCATCGAGCCTGTACTCGCTGATCAAGAGATCGCGCGTGCCCGGTGCGGGATTGTTGGAGGTCACGTTGAGAGTCGCGTTGTTGCTCGTCGCGCTGCCGAAGGCGTTCGTGACGATGCAGCGAAACTGCGCGCCATGATCCGAGAGGCTGGCGGAAGGGATCGTGTAACTGTCGGAGTTTGCGCCGGGGATGTCCGCGTTGTTGCGTTGCCATTGAAACCGGAGCGGCGTCGCGCCCGTCGCGGAGACGTTGAAGGTGACGGGTTGCCCGGCGGCGACGGTCTGGCTCTGCGGGTGCTGGCCGATGGTCGGCGGCACTTGTCCCGCCGGATATTGAATGCGGCGCAGTTGCCCTGTGCTGCCGCGTTGCAGGTAGTAGAGGCTGCCGTCGCTTGCGACCTGCAAGTCAACGGGAGAAGCCGCGCCCGTGGCGAAGCTGTTCGACGTAGCAGGGCTGGCCGGATCAATCGTGCGAATAAAGCTGGAGCAGAAATCCGCGAAGAAATATTTGCCCACGTACTCTGCCGGAAATTGCGGCGTGACCGGATTGTAGAACGCGCCGCCCGTGATGGCGCAGCCCGTGGGCGCAGCGCCCGTGTGCCCGTAGACGAAGAGCGGCGCGCGATAGCCTCCGGGCGGCGTCGCGCTGCAACTGAAACCTTCGCAGGTCGGCCAGCCGTAGTTCGATGCGGCGATGCCGTCGTTAACTTCCTCAAAGGCGTTCTGCCCGACATCGTTGATGAACATGCGACCCGTGCCCGGCTGGAAGTTGAACGTGTAGGGGTTGCGCAAGCCGAGCGCCCAGATGGCGCGATTCCTGCCCGCCACCGCGTTGAAGAAGGGATTGTCCTCAGGGATCGTGCCGTCTGCGTTGATGCGCAGCATCTTGCCGAGGAGGTTGTTGCCGTTCTGCGCGTTGGCGGGGCTGGCGTTTTCGCCGACGGCGATGTAGAGCTTGCCGTCTGGTCCGAAGTGCATCGCGCCGCCGTTGTGATTCGTCGCGCCGCTCAGGTTGTCGAGATCGAGGAGAACTGTTTCGCTGCCCGCGACAGCCACGTCGCCGTTGGCAGTGAAGCGGCTGACGCGGTTGTGAATGGCGGGCGTGGTGGCCGTGTAATAGAGGTAGACGAAGTTGTTCGAGGCGAAGTTCGGATCGAGGGCGACGCCGAGCAGGCCGCGTTCGCCCGACGCGTTCACGGTGACGTTGACGAAGGGCGTCGGCAGGAGCGCGCCGTTTTTGACGACGCGCAAACTCCCGTCTTGCAGGCAGACGAAGATGCGCCCGTCCGGCGCAATCGCCATCGCCGTCGCGTTCGTCAGGTTGCTCGCCACGACCGTATCGGTGAAGCCCGTGGGAACGGTGGCCGCGCGCGTCTGCACGACGGCTAAGAAGATGAGCGACGCCGTAAGGATCAAGGAGACAGTCGGATGCCTGCGGCACGAAGAGAATTTCATCACACACCACCCTCGGATCAAGATTCAAACGATGAGGACTTTTCGCCTTGGGGGAGCTTGCGGCGCGGGGCATCAACTGTTGACGTGCCGGATTATCGGAGGCGGCGCGCGAACCGTCAAGATCAAAAAGACGGCGGCCTGAAAGGGACGGCGCGCGGGCGCGGGTTTACGAGCCACGACGCATCTATGATAAATTTCCGCCAGCCGGAAACTCTTCCTACACATCAGAAATTTTAAGGAGAATAATATGAAGCGTTTTGCTGTCCGAGTCCTCGTCTTTGCGCTCACACTCTACAGCGTCGCCGCCGTCGCCGTCGTGGCGCAGACGGCGAAGCGTCCGTTGACGATTGATGATCTGTTGAAAGTGCGCCGCGTCGGCGACCCGCAACTCTCGCCCGACGGCAAATGGATCGCCTACCAGATCAGCGATCCGGACAAGGCCGCGAACCGCAGCCGCACCCAAATCTATCTCGTCTCGATTGACGGCGGCCAACCCGTGCAACTGACGACGGGCGAGAGTTCGGCGAGTTCGCCGCGCTGGTCGCCCGACGGCAAGCGCATCGCCTACGTCACGGGCGGGCAGATTCACACGATGGATGCGCGCGGCGGCAACGTCAAAAAGATCACTTCGATCTCGACGGGCGCGGGCGATCCCGTCTGGTCGCCGGACGGGCGCATGATCGCTTTCGTCTCCGACATCTATCCAGACTGCCCCGACGATGCCTGCAACCAGAAGCGCGACGCGGAAGTGGAAGCGAATAAAGTCAAAGCGAAGGTCATCGACCGCCTGCTCTATCGCCACTGGACGAGTTGGAAGGACGGCAAGCGCACGCACGTCTTCGTCGTCAGTTCGGACGGCGGCGCGGCGCGTGACCTGACGCCCGGCGACTTCGACGCCCCGCCCTTCTCCCTCGGTGGTCCCACCGACTACGCCTTCTCCCCGGACTCGCGCGAACTCGCCTTCGCGCGCAACACGGAGAAAGTAGAAGCCACTTCGACCAACAACGACATCTTCATCGTCCCCGTTGCGGGCGGCGACGCGCAGCGCATCACGGGCGACAATCCCGGCTCGGATCAATCGCCGCTCTACTCGCCCGACGGTCGCTATCTTGCCTTTCGCTCGCAAGCCACCGCAGGCTTCGAGAGCGCGCGCTGGCGTCTGATGCTCTACGACCGGCAGACGAAGAAGCTGCGCCAACTGGCCTCCACGCACGACGCCTACGTCGAAGGCTTCACCTTTACCCCCGACAGCAGGAGCATCTATTTCGTCTCCGGCCAGCGCGGTCGCCAGCCGCTCTACATGGTCACTCTGTCCGACGGGCAGTTGACGAAAGTTTTCGACGGCTTCAACGACGACGTGCGCGTCGCGCCGGATGGCGAAACGCTCGTCTTCACGCGCTCAAGCTCGATCCAGCCGACGGAGATTTATCGCTATGCCCCGGAGGGCGGGCACCGCGTCGTCGCGCAGGTCACCAGAACCAACGACGAGTATCTCGCTAATTTCAACCTGCCGATGGCGGAGGAAGTGGAGTGGGCGGGCGCGGGCGGCACGAAGATTCACGGCTGGCTCTTCAAGCCCACGACTCCCCCGGCGGGTGGTCGCTACCCGCTCGTCGTCCTCATTCACGGCGGACCGCAGGGCGCCTGGAACGACAATTGGGGCTACCGTTGGAATCCGCAAATCTTCGCCGCCGCAGGCTACATGGTCTTCATGCCGAACCCGCGCGGCTCGACCGGCTACGGGCAGCAGTTTACAGACGAAATCTCCGGCGACTGGGCGGGCAAAGTCTATACGGACATCATGAACGGCGTGGCGCATGTCGCCTCGCGCCCTGAAGTTGACCGCGAGCGCATCGGCGCGGCGGGCGGCTCTTACGGCGGCTAGATGGTCAACTGGATTCTCGGCCACAACGACCATCCGCAGGTTAAGTTCAAAGCTCTCGTCTCGCACGCGGGCGTCTTCAATCTGGTCAGCATGTACGGCGTGACGGAGGAGTTGTGGTTTCCCGAATGGGAGTTCAAGGGCACGCCTTGGGACAACCCCGAACTCTACACGCGCTGGTCGCCGCACCTCCACGCCAAGAACTTCAAGACGCCGACGCTCGTGACGCACGGCGAGTTGGACTACCGCGTGCCCATCGGCGAGGGCTTCCAGTTGTTCACCTATCTGCAAAAGCAGAACGTGCCCTCGAAACTGCTCTACTTCCCGGACGAAGGCCACTGGATTCAGAAACCACAGAATTCCGCGCTCTGGTACAACACGGTCATCGGCTGGTTCGATCAGCACTTGAAACAGAAAGCCTGAGCGGGAGCGCAACGAAACGCAATTGAACCGAACGCTCTGCGCCCCTTTGTGTCCTCTGCGTCTCCGTGGTGAATCTCTTTGACCAAGCCTTCACCACGGAGACACAGAGAACACGGAGCGGGCACGGAGACAGTATCAAGACCCGCGCAGGGGCGGGTCGCTATTGGTTGGCAGAGATTCGTCGTGTGAGTCCGTTGAGGGTCTATTCAAAAAGCTGGACGCTTATCCAAAATTTCGTTGACCAAAATGTAAATTCAGCCTCCGCTCGCTCCGTCCGGAGACTCGCACGCTGCCCCGCTAATCCTCTATTTCCTTTAATTTTCACCAGTTTCGGAGAAAGCCCACGGGCAGCGCGGCCTGTGGACTTCCAATTGCATAGTTCCACGCTATCAGAACCCCCGTAAATGTTCTGGCAGTTGTCAGGCGCTTAGGGATGTTAACTTTTCGCAACTAACCATTTTGTATTAGGAGAAAACCATGGTCAAGAATTTCAAGTTTTTACCGTCGATTCTCGCCCTGCTTTTCTGTCTGAGCGGTGTGGCCGCTTTCGGACAGGAAACGACCGGTGAGATTCAAGGCACGGTTAAAGACCCAGCAGGTGCGCGCGTGCCCGGCGTGACCGTCACCATCAAAGGTGTCGACGTCGGTTTTAACCGCGACATCACGACTGACGAGGAAGGCTACTTCCGCGCCCGGCAGATTCCGCCCGGCATCTACATCGTCAGTGCCGCGGCGACCGCTGGCTTCACTGGTCAAACCAGAGAGAGAGTGCAGGTTGTCCTCGGTCAAGCGACCACCGTTGACTTCGATGTCACGGTTGGCGGCGCGTCTGCCGACGTGACCGTCACGTCCGACGATGCGGGTCTGGCAGTTGACCCGACGGACACCAAAGTTCAAGAAAGCATCACCGCTCGTGAAATCGATTCGCTGCCCAAAGGCACGAACATCACCAGCTTGTTGAGAACGACCGCTGCCGCTCGTCCCGAGCCGCTGTCCGGTCAGTTCCAGATCAACGGCGGTTCCGGTTCCGAGAACAGCTTCATCGTTGACGGCCAGTCGCTGGAGAACTTCCGCACCGGCGTGCTCAACGCCAACAACGACATTCCGTTCCAGTCCGTGCAGGAAGTGCAAGTCAAGTCGAGCGGCTTCGAAGCCGAATTCGGCGGCGCGACCGGCGGCGTGGTCAACATCGTGACCAAGAGCGGCACGAACGATTTCCGTGGCGAGTTCGGCATGAACTTCTCCACGCCGGAATTCAACGCCGCGCAAAGACCGATCTTGACCAACACGGCCACCTTCGACTTCTCGTCTCCGGCTGCCGCGCAGCCCGTGCGAGTCGTCAACAACGGCAGAGATCGGGGCACGAACTTCTTCCCGACCGCGCAGATCGGCGGCCCGATTATTCGTGACAGAGCCTGGTTCCTGGCCGAGTACACGCCGCGTATTTTCAACGCGACGCGCACCACGGCTTTCGTTCCCAACCCCGTGACCGGCGTGGTGACTTCCACGCAGACCGCGACGGCCAAGGAAACCTACGAGTACGCTCGCATCAGACTCGACGGGTCGATTTCCGACCAACTGCGCGTCTCTTCGAGCTTCACCTGGAACCCGATTGTTCAACGCGGCCTCTTGCTCGGCAACACGACCGCCTTCACCACGCCCAGCTTCTTCGAGACGGGCACCACCCAGTTCGGAACCCTGTCGGGTGCCGAGTTGGCAGCTTTCCAGGGCGGACGCCAGAACTCCAACAACTTCAGAATTGAAGGCGTCTACACGCCGAACAGCCAGCTCGTCACGACGTTGCGCTACTCGCGCGGCTTCTTGAACGAGAAGCTGAATTCGTATTTCGTGCCGAACATCCCGCGTTTCCGCGTGCGCCAGTGTATCGGCCAGTTCGCGGGTGCCGGATGCCAGACCCTGACGGGTCGTCCGAACGCGTTCCAGAACACCAACAACAACAACACGGTCAACTTCGACGTGTCGGTTCGCAATCAGGTTAATGCCGATGCCAGCTACCTCGTGAGCGGCTTTGGCGGTCGCCACGAATTCAAGGGCGGCTATGAATACAACAAGATTCTGAACGATGTGGATCGCGGTTACGCCGACACGGGTCGCGTCAGCCTCTTCTTCGGCAGAAACACGTCCTACCCGGTCGAGTTCGTTTCCGCGCTTCCTCCGTTCAACCCGAACCCGAACGCCGCTGGCGTCGGCGTCCTGCTCAGAATCGGTACGGTCGGCAGAGCCGAGAACCTGAACCAGGCTCTCTACCTGCAAGACAAATGGCAGCCGACCGAGCGTTTGACCTTCAACCTCGGTGCGCGCATTGAGAAAGAAGACCTGCCCGCGTTCAACGGTCAGCAGACCAACCTGCGGTTCGGCTTCATGGATAAGCTCGCTCCGCGCCTCGGCGTGGCCTATGCCTTGACGAGCGATGGCAAAACGAAGATTTCAGCGTTCTACGGTCGTTTCTATGACCGCCTGAAATTCGAATTGCCGCGCGGCTCGTTCGGCGGCGACTTCTTCCGCGTCGACTACTTCGACATCCCGGCTGGTGGTCCTTTCACCGTCGAGAGCTTCAACGTCGCTCGCATCATCGGCAACTACCCGGATCAGCCGGGCGGTTCCTGCTCGGCCACCGGCATCGTCAGCACGGGTCTTACCCGCTGCCAGTTTGACTTCCGCATTCCGTCCAACGTGCCGGAGTTCGCAGGTCTGGGCGGCGTCGATCCGGACTTGGAGCCGTTCCGTCAGAGCGAGTTCACCATTGAATTCCAGCGCGAAGTGTTCACGCAGTCGGTGTTCAAGACCCGCTACCTCCATCGCAATGTTGACCAGGCGATTGAAGACGCGGGCTTCCTGACCGCCGAAGGCAGCGAGGCTTACATCATCGGCAACCCCGGTCGTGGCCTCTACGCGCAGCGCGCCAGACAGTTCGGTTTCAACCGAGTTGCCGAGCCGCAACGCCGTTACGATGCCTTCCAGGTTGAGTTGGACACGCGTTTCGTCCGCAACTTCAACCTGAACGTGAACTACACCCTGAGCCGTCTCTACGGCAACTACTCCGGTCTGGCGAACTCCGACGAAAACGGTCGCACGTCGCCGGGCGTCAACCGCAACTTCGACTTGCCGTTCGTCGGTTTCACCGCCGCCGGCCAGCCGGATAATGGCCGCTTGGCTACCGACCGTCCGCACGTCTTCAAAGCGTCGGGCACCTATAGCCACGGCTGGTTCGGTCGCAACACGAACACGACCGACCTCTCGTTCTTCACCACCGCGCAGTCGGGAACGCCGCAAACGACGTTCGTTGATGTCTTCGACATCGACATTCCGAAGACCCGTCGCGGCGATTTGGGACGCAGCGAAATGTTCACGCAGACCGACTTGAACCTGACGCACCGCTATCGTTTCGGCAACGAAAACAGATTCGCGCTCGCGTTCGACTTCAACGTCCTCAACGTGTTCAACGAGAACAACGTGCTCACACTCGACACGCGCGAGTCGAGCGCCTACTACGCGCTCGGCGTGAGCGAAGTCTCCGCGACCGGCAACTTTGTCGAAGCGGTCAACCGTCTCACCTCGGTGGGCATCCTCAACGAACTCAATGAGTCCGTGAACCACGATCCGGATTTCAACATCAGCCGGACGTACGGACTTCCGAATGCGTTCCAGGCTCCGCGCTCGGTTCGTTTCGGCTTCCGCTTCCAGTTCTAGTCCACATAGACCGAACCGGAACCTTCAAAGCCCGTCCGATTTATTCGGACGGGCTTTTTGTTTTTCTCCCTCACCCGCTCCGGCTTCAACCCGACGCTCACGCGTGACCTGCGACGGCGGAATCCTCTACATAAAATGCGACAGGCGCGACGGAAATTAGCCCGCGTGCGTGAGCCGTGCGAATAGCAGTCATCTCAAACAGATCGAAGCCCCTGAGACGGGCGAAAGACTCGCAATGCCGAAAGTCTTTCGCCCGTCTCAGGGGCTTATCAATTGCTCTCACGAAATAGCCCACGGCTTGCGCAAGCCGTGGGCTATAAATATCGCGTTGCTGAACGTGCGCCCGTCGCGTGGCTCCGCGTCGTGCGTTCGCACGGTTCTCCGATCTAACTTTGAGCCGGAGCGAGCACTACTTCTTCCGGCGCAGGTCGCCGATCACTTTTCTGATGCGCACTTCGTCGCGCGAGTCCGGCTGCGCTTTGAGGAACAGTTCCAGTTCGTCGGCGGCAGCGGCGGCGCGGTTGGTCTGGTTATAGAGCAACGCGAGTTGCCAGTGGACTTCGGCCACCGGAGTGGTCTTGCTCAGAGCCTTGGCTCGCTGGAGATGAGTTTCCGCGGCCAGCCATTGTTGCTGCCTGCGTTGGACGGTTCCGAGCACGAGTTGCGTGTTGATGGAGTTGGGGTTGTAAGAAGCGGACTTGTTGAGCGCTTCGGTCGCGGCGGGAAACTGCCGGAGTTTATATTGCGCGTAACCGAGCGCGTACCAGGTGGAAGGGCTGCGGCGATTAACGGCGACGGCGCGCGTCAGGAAAGGTTGCGCCCCTTCATAGTTGCCGCGCTTCACATGCTCTTGTCCGAGCAGGTCGAGCGCGGCGAAGTAGGTGGGAAACAACTCGACCGCACGCTGCAAACTCAACAGGGCTTGATCTCTCTTATTATCTTCAAGCTCCTTCAAAGCCTGCTCGTAGACTTTGCGCGCCGCCGCCGGCACTTCCTGCACGTAGACGGTTCCGGGAGCCGCCGTCACGGTCGCCTGCGCCCCACGCCCCTTTTTATAGCGCAGATACAGGTCAACCTGTTCGGACTGTGAGCCGCCGACAGGAGAGCCGATGACAGAGCCGGTAATCGTCACGCGCTCCGTGCGGCTTTCAAAATCCGTCCCCGTCGTCAGCACTCTCACATGAAACGTGCCGGTCGAAAGTCCGAAAAAGACGAACTGCCCCGCGCCGTTCGTGTAAGTGGCCTTCACCAACCCGTCAACCTCATCGAGCAACTCGACGCGCAGGTTTTCGAGCGGGCGACGCTCCGGCGTATAGATCGAGCCGCGAATAGTGTTGCGCTGCTGCATGGCCGCACTGCCGGTCGCAGTTAAGGCGAGATGGCTTCGGGGCGCAGGCGCCGTGGTGGCTGGAGTCTCAGCCGTCAATATCAACATCAAAACGACGCTCTCTATCATTTGTCGTGCCTCCTACGATAAATCATTGTCAACTACACATCCTCCCTTTGCCTCATCATCCCTGCCCGGCTCGAACCTGCGGCTCGCCGTCCAGCCAACTACGCGCTTTAAGCATCGCGCTTGGGTCGAAGTCACACGTCGCCGCAGCCGATGGAGAAACCACTCAGCGTCCGGACGCTTCTCTTCATATCCAATTCCTCTGTGAAGCGAATTCGCTCGATTAAGGTTCAAAAAAGGTTTTCAGAGACGGGTTAACGAGGAAGAATTGTAGCACAAGAGATGCACCGGGAAGCGCGAATTTTTTCGCCGCCGTGGGCAAAATTCTCGTCCGAACGGATTGCGCTCGCGGGCGGTTCTCATGGTCGCGGGGAGGTCGCGTCGTTAATAAGAATTGCCTGTGAGCGCAGTCCGTTCGGGCAGGGAAAACTGTTAGAGATTCTCGATCTTGACCGGCTCAACCGGGTCGGCCAGTTCGAAGTTGAAGACGCGCGAGTAGAAATAGAGTTCGCCGTCGAGCGCGCGCTTGATATTTTCGGCGCGACGGAAGCCGTGCTGCTCGCCGGGGAAGGCGACGTAGGCCACGGGCAGCCCCTTGGCGCGCAGGGCTTCTACCATCAACTCGGCCTGATTGGGCGGCACCACCTTGTCTTCGAGTCCCTGAAAGAAGATGACGGGGCAGGAGAGTTGATCTGTGAAGTTGATGGGCGAGCGCGCTTGATAGATGTCCTGACGTTCCGGGTAAGGACCGATCAGGTTATCGAGGTAACGCGCTTCGAACTTATGCGTATCGCGGACGAGCGCGCCGAGATCGCTGACGCCGTAGTGGCTCGCGCCCGCCTTGAAGGTGTCGCGGAAGGTGAGCGCGGCGAGCGTCGTGTAGCCGCCCGCGCTGCCGCCCGTGATGACGCAACGCTCGCCGTCAACCAGACCTGCGGCGGCGAGCGCACGCGCTCCGTTGGCGCAATCGTCAACGTCCGTAATGCCCCAGGTGCCGTTCAGTCTCAAGCGATACGCGCGCCCGTAGCCAGTGCTGCCGCCGTAGTTCACGTCGAGCACGGCGATGCCGCGACTCGTCCAATATTGAATGTTCAAGCTGAGCGTGGTCGAAGCGGCGGAGGTGGGGCCGCCGTGGCTTTTGACGAGAAGCGGCGGGCGCGTCCCTTCCGGCGCGGCGAAGTCGCGGTTGCGCGGCGGGTAGAAGAAGGCGTGCGCGGTCTGCCCGTTCGAGGTCGGAAACTCCACGGGCTGCGCGATGGAGAGATAGCCTTCGTCGATCTCGTGTTCACTCGCGCGGCGCAGGACTTCAAACTGCGCGCCCGCCGGATCGCTCAGATCAAGTGCGACGATGGCGGGTGGCATGTCGGGCGCGCCCGCGCGAAAGACGGCGCGACCCGGTGCGGCTTGAAGATACTGTATGTCCGCGTAAGGGCTTTCGATCCGTTGAAGTTGCTTTGTCTCTGTGTCGAGGCGTGCGAGGCTCGACATGCCGCGCACGGTGTAGGCGCAGATGATCTCGCTCGCGCTGGTGAAGGCGTAAGTTGACATGCCGAAAATCCATTGCGGCTGTCCGAACTCGGCCTCCATCTCGCAGAGGGCTTCAAACGGCTCACCCGCTCCCGCTTGCGCCATGCGATACAGGTTCCACCAGCCGCTCTTGTCGGAGACGAAATACAGGCGTCCGTCGGGCGACCATTCGGGTTGAAAAATAGACTCGTCGCGCCCGCCCGCGATGCGCCGCGCGCCCGTGATCGCGCCGTCCGCTCCCACGTCGCCGCGCCACAACTCCGTCCCGTCCCAGGGCATGTTCGGATGATTCCAGCAGAGCCACGCCAACTCTTTGCCGTCGGGACTCAGGCGCGGCGAAGAATAAAAATCATAACCGGAGACGAGCACCTGACCGCCGTTGCCCGGCGTGTCTACGTTCAGCGCATCCGCGTTCGTCGCGTCCACGTCCGCTGTGTCCGCACGCTTCGTGTACGGTTCGAGGCTGACGGCGACGAGCGCGTTCGTGGGTTCGTGCGTGCCCGCCGTGTGGTCTTCGCGCACGGCGATCAAGCGACGGCGGCTGGCGTCCACGATCATGTCGGCGTAACGCAGTTCGTTGTTCGATTCGGGCGTGAGCGGTTGCGGCTTGGAGTCGTCCGGCGTCTGGCGATAGAGGCGTTGATCGGAAAAGTTGGTGAAATAGATCGTGCCGTGGTGGACGACGAAATCGCCGCCGCCGTATTCGTGGACGCGTGTGCGGATGTTGAAAGGCAGCGCCGTCATGTCGCGCGTCGCGCCGGAGGCGTCGCGGCGGACGAGGCAACTGCGCCCACCTTCCGAGGGTCGCAGTTCGAGCCAGTAAATGTCTTCCCTGTCCACTCTGACCGCGCCGAGTCCGACCGAACCTTGTACGATGAGGTCGGAGGTAATGGGCGACTTCCAGGAGCCGTATGGAGCAATTTTGATTTTAGCCATGCCCCACATAATGAACCAAAAAGCGGCGACAAGCCAAGCCCCTTGCTCGCCCCGGGAGTATTAAATTTTCCGCCTGCCCCGTCGCCCGCTCCCTGCTTTCAACTGAACGCGAACTGCTCCGCCGTCTTTCAGAAACTGCTCTTATCAAACGACTTTCGCCAATTCCTCAAGTTCTACCGTCGCACTCGCCTGCTACGAGGCGACGTGCGTGGCGGGCGTGGGCGTTAAACATCTCAAGAATTCCTCAAGTCCCCTCGCGCATAGTCTTTACGGTAGGCGCGCATTGCACGCACGGGGCATGAGCCGGAGACTTTAGAGGCGAACAGTTTTCAGAGAGACGGCAGTTTCCAAAGTGGCGACAACTTAAACGGAACCTTTGCGCGTCTCCTCAAACGCGCGTTCAAAGTTCCCTCTTCGTGAGAAAGAGAGTTGAGAAAAAAGAGAATGGGATTGATCCTCGATAAGATTACGCTTCCCACAGAGATGCCGCGCATCTCGCGCGGGCGTCTGCTCGACGTGCTGCATGAAAGCATGGCGTGCTGCACCTCCACCGTGATTTGCGGGCGCACGGGCACGGGCAAGACCATGCTCGCCACGGATTTCGCACGCCGGAGCGGGCGGCGCGTCGTCTGGTACAAAGTTGACGCGCCGGAGGTTGACCGGCAGACGTTTTTGCGATACCTGATCGCCGCCGTGCGCGACCAGCATCCCGGCTTCGGACGCAAGACGCTCGCGCTGCTCACGGCTTCGAGCGATTCGATGCCCGATGCCGCGCTCCTGGCCGAATCCTTCGTCTACGAGATGACGATGCTCGAAGCGGCTGACGAACCGCTCCTGATCGTGATCGACGATCTGCACTTGTTGTATGATGCCGAGTGGCTCGTCCCATTCTTCGGACGCCTCCTGCCGCTCTTGCCCGTCGAAGCGCACATGATCTTGATCGGTCGCACGCTTCCGCCCGCGCCGCTGTGGCGCATGCGCTCGAAGCAGACGTTGCGCGTGATCGAGGAGTCCGTGCTGGCCTTCACGCACGCAGAAGCGGAAGAACTCTTTCACAGTTACGGACTGCAAGTGCGCGCGGCGGGGCAGGCTCTGGCCGAAACGTGGGGACGCGCCGCCGCACTCGACGCGGTGGCGCGCGCGCATCGAGAAGCGTCGAACGCAGAGACATCGCGCGGGCAACAGCAGCGCGCAAACTCTCTGGCGGCGGCGCGCCCGGTAGGTTCACGTTTACGGCTCGTCCAAAGCTACATCGAAGAGCCTTCGCTCGGAGCGAGTTGAAGTATTCCGGCGGCGCGTTCGCGAAGCCGTCCACCCACGCCGGAACTGCCCGGCACTTGCACTTGAAGGTTCAAAGGGAGTAAGAAGTCAGTAACTTCTAGTGACTTGAATTTAGAGCGAGTTTCAAAACCTACGCCGCGCCTTCCGTCTTTTTCTTCGCGCCGCAAGCGAGAAAAAATTTCAGGCCGGAGGCGCAAAGAAGCAGCGAAAGCGGATGGGGTCGGGGTGATTGTTCGCCGTTTTGAAATAATCTCCCGGTAGCTTTAAGTGATTGCCTGCGGCTCGCGCACGAAAGTTTAAGGTCGCAAACGCAGCCCGAACCAACTTTTTTATTTTCGCTTGGGGCAAGCCTCCACTAAAAGGAGGCCGCCGGGAGGCTGATGAGCAACAGGCCGCATCGTCAGGGCAAGTTACAGACATCGCCGCTGCCGCCGCCGATCACGGGAGCAGGCGCGGGAGCAGCGGCGACGCATGCCTTCTTCCTGCGCACCAAGCTCCTGCCGCCGCGCCCCACGCCCGCGCTCCTGCAACGCCCGCGCCTGATGGAGCGTCTGTCTGCCAATCTCGCGCATCCGGTCACGCTCGTCGCCGCCAACGCCGGTTCGGGCAAGACCACGCTCGTCGCAGACTTCGTGCGCACGCACGCGCGCCCCTTCGTCTGGTATCAACTCGACCGCACCGACGCCGACCCGTTCGTCTTCCTCGGCTATCTCGCGCACGGCATCAAGGGCGTCGTTCCCGAATTCGGCGCGGCCACGCTCTCTTACCTGCAACAGTCAGCCGCCGAACTCGCACAGCAGCCCGAACGCGCCGTCGATGTCTTCTTGAACGAAGTGCTCGACCTCGTTGACCGGCAACTCATCTTCGTCCTCGACGACTATCATCATCTCGGCACGGACACGGCTGTCCATCGCGTCGTAGACCGCCTGCTCGCCTACCTGCCGGACGTGCTGCACATCATCATCATCTCGCGCGACGTGCCGCCGCTCGCACTCGCGCGCCTGCGCGCGCACAACGAACTCACCATCATCGACCGCGCCGAACTCCTCTTTACAGACGACGAGACGCAGGAACTTTTTCGCAAAGTCTTCGACCTCGAACTGACGCCCGAACAACTCGCCGAATACCGCGAACGCACGCACGGCTGGATCACCGCGCTGCAACTCATACGTCAGGTCGCGCAGCGTCAGTTGCTCGCACGCGGCGGGCGCGAAGGCGAGGCGCAACATCGTCCCGACCTCTCGGAGATTTTGCGTCAATCCGAACTCGACATCTTCGACTATTTCGCCGAAGAAGTTTTCGCCGACGAAGCGGAGGACGCGCAACAGTTGCTCCTGCGCATCTCGCTTCTGGAGCGCGTGGAAGTGGAAAACTGCGCGCGTCTCTACCCGGACGGAAGTTGCGCGCAGTTGTTGCCTGCGCTCGTGCGTCGCAACGTCTTTATGACGGTCGCGGGAAGCGACGGGCGCGGCGAAGAGTATCGCCTGCATCCCCTGTTCAGGGATTTTCTGCGCCGCCGCCTGCGCTCGGAGATCGGGCAGAGCGGCGTGGCGCGCGAGCATCTGCGCTACGCGGAATTCTTTGTCGAACGCAAGCAATGGGAGCAGGCCATACGCCATCTGCTCGCGGCGGAAGAGTTTGCGCGCGCCGCCGTCATCATCGCGCACAAGGGGCAGGAATGGATCACGACGGGCGCGTTCACCTCGCTCATCTCGTTTGTCGAAGCACTGCCCGAAGCGGCCATCGAAGCGCATCCCCGCACGCTCTTTCACCGCGCCGAGGTGGCGCGCCTGCGCGGCGAATACGAGACTTCGCAGACCCTCTTTCGCCGCGCCGCCACGCTCCTCAACGCACGCGGCGACGCAGAGGGCGAGGCCGAAGCCCTGCACTCGCTCGCCACGATTGCGCGCCGTCGCGGCGACTGCGCGGGCGCGTTCACGTATCTGGACCGCGCGCTCGAACTCGTGGGCGAAGAGTCGCCGGTGCGCATCAAGTGCGGCAACACGCGCGGCCTGTGTTACTTCGCAATGGCCGAGTGGGCTGCTGCCGAAGGCGAGTTTCGCGCTGCACTCCAACTCGCGGAGGAGCAGCACGACACGCACTACATGCACCTCATCGCGCACAATCTCGGACTGCCCGCCATGATTCGCGGCGACTTCTCCGAGGCCATGCGCTGGCTCCGCCGGATGCTGCGCGACAACCGCGATGCGCCGCCCGTGCCGCAGGAGGCCGTCGCTTATCTGAACCTCGCGCGCTGCCATCTCTACCGGGGCGAACTCCCCCTTTGCGAACAGCATCTCGACCACGCCCTCGAACGCTGTCAACTCTTCAACCTGATCGCGCAGCGCGCCGAAACCTTCGAGACTTACGGCAACCTCCACCGCGAGCGCGGCGACGCCGCACGCGCGATGGAGTTTTACGGCCACGCCGCGCGCACCTACGAAGAGGCCGGAGTTGAACTGGCGCGCTCCGAGTTATGGGAAGAGCAGGCGTTGCTCAATTTGCAGATCGGCGACACGGGCGCAGCGCGTGCGTTGCTCGAACGTCTCATCGCCGCGCGCCTGCCCGTCAAAGATGAGATGGCTTTGCAGACGGCCACGCTCGCACATGCGCGCGTGCTCATCGCGCTCGGCGAACACAGCGAGGCACGCGCCGAACTCGAACCCGCGCTTCGATATTTTCACCAGCACGGCCTTCATTATTACGAAGCGCACGCTTCTCTCGCGCTCGCCGCCTGCGCGCTGGCCGAAGCGAAGGAGAAGGAACTCATGGAACGCCTGCGCCGCGTGCTCGATCTCTCCGCGCGCTACGATTACGACTACTGGCTGCGCCGCGAAGTCGTGCATCAACCGCAACTCTTCGCCTCGCCCGATGCCGTCGCGCTCCTGCCGCCCGACATACGCGAAGAACTACAGGTCGCCGCACAGGCCGGAGCGCAGCAGACAACCACGCACGTAACGCGCCCGCCTGAGACGGCGCAGGCAGTTGACGCCGCGCTCGCCGTACCGCCGAAGCCCGCCGCCGATCTGACGATCAACATGCTCGGTCCCGTGGAGATCTTCCGCGACCCGGCACGCCCGCTCGCCGCAGATGCGTGGACGACCAAACGCGCACGCGACATTCTGTGCTTCATCGCCTCTCGCCGCCACCGCCGCGCCTCCAAAGACACGATCATAGACACCTTCTGGGGCGAAGCCGATTTCGAGGCGGTTGAGAAAAACTTTCATCCGACCGTCTCCCACATACGCAAAGCTCTCAACAGCAACCAGCCCGTCAAGCAGAACTTTCTGCTCTATCGTGACAGCGATTATCTGCTCAATCAGGAGTTCTCTTATCGCGTGGATACGGAAGAGTTCGACCGTCTGGTGATGGAAGCCGAAGCGGCCAAGCGCGCGGGCGACACGGCGCGCTATCTCTGCGCGTATGAAGAGGCGCTCGCGCTCTATCGCGGCGACTTCATGCAGGGCAGCTATGACGAGTGGGTTGAAGAACAGCGTTCATATTATCGTGAGCAACATCTGCGGATGCTCGAAGTGCTCGCCGTCGCGGCGCAAAAGAACGAGGAATGGACGCGCTCTCTGCAACTGGCGCAACGGATTCTCGGCGACGATCAATTTCGCGAAGACGTGCACTGCATGATCATGCGCGCACACGCCGCGCTCGGCAACCGTGCGGCGGTTAAAGACCAGTACGAGCACTTGCGGCGCGTGCTGCGCAAGGAACTCGGCGTCGAACCGGCCTCGGAGACGCAGAAGATTTTCAAGGGGTTGATGAGCTAGACGGGGCGCGCGGGAAACTGCGACTCCGCCGGTCTTTAATAAACTTAAGCCCCTATGAGTAGATTGCGCAGGCTGCACGGCAGCTTAAAAAAGAAGGAAAATGTGACAACTGGCGGCGTCGAGTCTGGTGAATTTATGCTATTTTGTTTCCCCCGACTTTTAAGCTCCTACCTCGCCGTGCGCCCGACTCCCAGCGCGAGCAGAGGCCGACAGGTCTTCAAAATCAATAGCATAAATTTTGGCTTCCGTGTTTGCTCAAGCATGATGAATATAGCTTTGAAAAAAATCCGCCCGGCAGCCGCCGTCTCCCTCGCGCTCCTACTTTTAATCAATTCGGTCAACGCCGGAATCAACATCTCCAACTCCGACGGCATCACCGCCACGGGCGCGGACGGCATCAACTATATCGGCGTCAACGGCATCACGGCGACGGGCGCGGACGGCGTTCTGACCTTCGGCGTCAACGGCATCACCGCCACCGGAGCGGACGGCATCACCGCCACAGGGGCAGATGGAATTACCGCGACCGGGGCGGATGGCATCACGGCGACGGGTGCGGATGGCATCACCGCTACGGGCGCAGACGGCATCTCTTACCCGAATCCGAACAGCGTCACCGCCGCGAAACCCAGCGGCATCACGGCGACCGGAGCGGACGGCATCACCGCCACAGGCGCGGACGGCATCACCATTTCGACTCCCGACGGCGTGCAGCACAAGGCCGATTCGGTCTTCATCAATCGCCCGAACGGCATCACCATCTCGACGGCTAACGGCCTGACGGCCATCGGCGTCAACGGCATCACGGCGACGGGCGCGGACGGCATCACCGCCACCGGAGCAGACGGCATTACGGCCACGGGCGCAGACGGAATTACCGCGACCGGGGCGGATGGCATCACGGCGACGGGTGCGGACGGCATCACGATCTCAACCGCGTCCGGCGTCACCGCACGCAGCGCGGATGGACGTTTCTTCAACGTCTCGCCCAACGGCATCACGATCCAGCACGCAGACGGCATCACGGCCACCGGCGCGGACGGCATCAACATCCCCGCCGCCGAAAAGCTCTCGATCTCGA
>DASWNS010000245.1:0-16440 GCA_036399115.1 Pyrinomonadaceae bacterium
GGTCGGGGCTGGTACCATCTCCGAAATCGTGGAATAAGTTTGATCAACCGATGACCGGCCATGAGCGAAGAACGTAGTGCTGGCACAAGGTTGATTGCAAAAAGCTGGTAGCTAAAAGCTAATAATTATGCTGAACGAAAAGATCAGAATCAGACTCAAGGCTTACGATCATCGAGTGCTGGATCAATCCACCTCCGAGATCGTGGAGACTGCGAAGCGCACAGGGGCGCGCGTGGCGGGGCCAATCCCGCTTCCCACCTCCAAAAACAAGTGGACGGTCTTGCGTTCGCCGCACGTCGATAAAAAGTCGCGCGAGCAGTTCGAGATCAGGACGCACAAGCGTCTGATGGACATTCTCGACCCGACCCCGCAGACCGTGGATGCGCTGATGAAACTCGACTTGCCCGCAGGCGTGGATGTCGAGATCAAAGCGTTCGGCAGAGACAGATAAGAGCGGTGACAAGTGGCAAGTGACAGGTGACAAGATGAAAAACTTGTTCTTTCCTGTCACCTGTCACCTGTCACCTGTCACCGAGGTATTGTGATGATTAACGGAATCATCGGTAAGAAAGTTGGCATGACGCAGTTGTTCGCACCCGATGGCACGGTCACTCCGGTGACGGTCATCAAGGCGGGTCCTTGCGTCGTGGTGCAGACCAAATCGGCGGCGGGCAAAGATGGTTACGACGCCGTGCAGATCGGGCTGGTCGAAGAACGCCCGGTGAAGTTGAAGAACGTCAACAAGCCGATGCGCGGCCACTTTGAAAAGACGGGCGCAGGCACGCCGCCAACGCGCGTCTTGAAAGAGTTTCGCCTTGAAGGCGATGCGGGCGTCAGCGTGGGCGACACGGTTCTGGTCGGCGAGCAGTTTGCCGACGGCGACACGATTGAAGTGATCGGCAAGAGCAAGGGTCGGGGTTTCGCGGGCACGGTGAAGCGTCATAACTTCAATCGTGGTCCTGAATCGCACGGCTCGATGAACGTGCGCGCGCCGGGTTCAATCGGCCAGTCGGCCTATCCTTCGCGTGTCATCAAGGGCACGCGCTCGTCCGGCCACATGGGCGACGTGCGCATCACCGTTAAAGGTTTGACGGTCGCACACGTGGATGCCGAAAACAATTTGTTGATGATTCGCGGCGCGGTGCCCGGCGCAAACGGCACGGTCGTCATCGTCAAAAAGTCTGTCAGACAGAAGAAGAAATGATGAACGATGAACGCGGAACGATGAACGGAAAGCAGTTATCTTAACTTCATCCTTCCCCGTTCCTACTTCATCGTTATGGAGTGTGTGTTTATGCCTACCGTGAAGGTGCGCAATTTAAAGAACGAAGAGATCGCCGACCTCGAACTGTCCGACGCCGTGTTCGGCGCGGAGTATAACGAGGGCTTGGTGCACGCCGCCGTCAAGGGCTACTTGGCGAAGGCGCGTGCGGGCACGGTCGGCACGAAGACGCGCGGAGACGTGTCCGGTTCGGGCAAGAAACTCTGGAAGCAGAAGGGCACCGGACGCGCACGCATCGCGAGCATCCGTTCGCCCCTGTGGAAAGGCGGCGGCAACGTGCATGGACCGCAGGCGAAGGATTGGTCGCACAATCTGCCGAAGAAGATGCGACGCGGCGCGTTGCGCTCGGCCTTGTCGGAGCGTCTGCGCGAAGGCAACGTCCTGATCCTCGACGCCTTTACGCTCGGCCAGGCGAAGACGAAAGATTTCATCAGCGCGCTCGGCACGCTCGGCCTCGAAGGCAAGACTCTGATCGTGGATTCGCACGATAACGACAACCTGCTGCTCGCTTCGCGCAACGTCAAGCGTGCGAAGATCACGACGAGCCGCAGCCTGAACATCTACGATCTGCTCTATCACGAAAAACTCGTGCTCTCGCGCACGGCGGCGGAAGAGTTGGGCGACATGCTCGACCCGAAGCGACGCACCGGCGCGCACGACGAAGAGACGGACGAAGGCGGCACGACGCCTGACGCCGGAGCAGCGAATACGACAGAGGAGGCGGCGTAAAAGATGCGAACAGTGTGGGACATCATCAAGTCGCCCGTGATCACGGAGAAGGCTCTCGTCGCGAAAGAAGAGACGCAGGACGGCAAGCAACTCTTGACCTTCCGCGTGGATAAAAATGCCACGAAGCCCGAGATCAAGTCGGCCATCGAGCGAATTTTCGACGTGAAAGTCGCTTCCGTGCGCACGATGAATTACATGGGCAAGAAGGCGCGGCGCGGTCGCTTCGAAGGGCGCAAGCCTTCGTGGAAGAAAGCCTACGTCACGCTCAAAGAAGGCGAAAAGCCGCTCGATTACGGCGAAGCGATCTAAAAGCAGTGACAAGCTGCAAGTGACGTGTGACAAGTTGAAACTTGTTCCTGCCCGTCACCAGTCGCCTGTCACCCGTCACTTAAAAGATTATGGGCATCAAGAAACTTACACCGACATCACCGGCGCGTCGTTACCAGACGTATCTGACGCGCGATGAGTTGACGAAGGGCGCGGAGCCTGAGAAGTCTCTGCTGGAGAAGAAGACGCGCATCTCCGGGCGCAATAACGACGGCCACATCACCGTGCGGCGGCGCGGCGGCGGCGCGAAGCGTTTTTATCGCATCATCGATTTCAAACGTGACAAGACGGGCGTGCCCGGTCGCGTCACGCAACTCGAATACGATCCGAACCGCTCGGCGCACATCGCGCTCATCACCTATCTCGACGGCGAGAAGCGTTACATCCTCGCGCCCGCCGGGATTGAAGTCGGGAAGACGATCATGAGCGGTCCCGAAGCGGACATTCTGGCGGGCAACGCCCTGCCGCTCAAAAACATTCCGCTCGGCACGCAGATTCACAACATCGAACTGCGCCCCGGCAAAGGCGGGCAGATGGCGCGCTCAGCCGGTGCGTTCGCGCAACTCGTCGCCAAAGAAGGCGACTACGCGCAACTGCGTATGCCTTCGGGCGAAGTGCGGCGCGTGCCCGTCGTCTGCATGGCGACCGTCGGGCAGGTGGGCAACGTCGAGCATGAAAACGTCTCGTTCGGTAAGGCCGGACGCTCGCGCTGGAAGGGCATCCGCCCGCACGTGCGCGGCGTGGCGATGAACCCCGTGGATCACCCGCACGGCGGCGGCGAGGGCAAGACCTCCGGCGGACGCCATCCCGTAACGCCCTGGGGACAACCCACGCGCGGCTACAAGACGCGTTCAAACAAGCGCACGCAGAAGATGATCGTGCGCGATAGAAGAGTTAAATAAGGGATGAAGGATGAGGGATGAGGGATGAATAAGGCGGGATGATAAAGCGACAGCTTTTCTGATTCATCCCTCCGTCCTCCGCCCTCGTCCCTTAAAAGTGGAGCGAAGCGAAACGTTATGGCACGTTCAGTTAAAAAAGGTCCGTTTATTGACGATTACCTGTTGAAGATGGTGGCGCGGATTCGCGAGAGCGGCGCACGTCCGCCCGCGATCAAGACCTGGTCGCGGCGTTCGACGATCACGCCGGATTTCGTCGGCCTGACCTTCGCCGTGCATAACGGCAAACGCCATCTGCCCGTGTACGTCACGGAGAACATGGTCGGACACAAACTCGGCGAATTTGCGCCGACGCGCACCTTCAAAGGCCACTCGGGAACGAAGGCCGAGAAGGGCGGAAAAGTAGCGAGATAGCAGTGGCAAGTGACAAGTGACGAGTGACAAGTTGGAAAGCAACTTCTTGTCTCTGGTTCGTCACTCGTCACTCGTCACTCGTCACTGAGGTTAAGAGATGGACGCAAGAGCGAGTGCAAAATATCTGCGCGGGTCGCCGCAAAAAGCGCGACTCGTGGTTGACATGATCCGTGGCAAAAACGTCAACGAAGCGTTGGCCGTGTTGCAGTACACGAACAAACGCGCGGCGGACGGCATCGAGAAGTGCCTGCGTTCGGCTGTGGCAAACGCGACCGAAGCGGCGGAGAAGGCGAACATCGCCGTCGATCCGGACGATCTGTGGGTCAAGGCGTGTTTCATCGACATGGGGCCGACGAAGAACCGACGCCGCATGCGCCCCGCGCCGCAAGGGCGCGCTTACAAAGAACGGCGACACTTTCATCACGTCACCGTGCTGTTGTCGAGCGACGAACAAGAGGCTCTGAAGGGCAGGCGTCCGTCGAAAGCGGGCAAGCCGCAGACGACCGCCGCGAGCAAGACGCGCAAGAAAACCGACGGCACCGCAACTGCCGCGACCAAGACCGCGACCAAACGCGCGGCCTCGAAGAAACCTGAGACGACTGCTGTTGAAACGCCCGCCGCCGCTGAGTCGGCAAGTGGCGACACGGCAACCGCAGAATAGTTAAGTTTGAACGGAGAATAAATGGGTCAGAAAGTTCATCCATACGGCTTCCGCCTCGGCTATAACAAAGACTGGCACTCGCACTGGTTTGCGAAGAAACAGTACGGCGAATACCTGCTCGAAGACCTGAAGCTCAAGGCGACGCTCAAGGCGCGTTTCAACGGCGCGGGCGTCTCGCACGTAGACGTGGAGCGTGCGGCCAATCGCTTGAAGATCATCATCTACACTTCGCGTCCCGGCATCATCATCGGGCGCAAAGGCGCGGAGATCGACAAGCTCAAGGCCGACATCGCCTCGCGCACGGGACGCGAAGTGCTCGTCTCGATTCAAGAGATTCACAAGCCGGAACTCAACGCGCAGTTGCAGGCCGAGAAGATCGCCGTGCAGCTTGAGAAACGCATCGCCTTCCGTCGCGCCATGCGCAAGACCGTGGAAGAGACGCTTCGCTTCGGCGGGCAGGGCATCAAGGTCAAGGTCGGCGGTCGTCTGAACGGCGCGGAGATCGCGCGCAGCGAGTGGTACTTGCAGGGGCGTCTGCCGCTGCACACCCTGCGCGCCGACATTGATTACGGTTTCGCGCAGGCGCACACGACGTTCGGCGTGATCGGCGTCAAGGTCTGGATTTACAGGGGCGAGATTCTCGACCCGAAAGCGGCGATGGCGCGCGGCACAGCGACCGACCCGATCAACGAACCGCGCGGCGAGCGTGGCGAACGCGAGCGTCGCCCGCGCACACGGCGCGAACGCGAAGGCGGCGACAATCGCGGCGACCGTGGAGATCGCGGAGATCGTGGTCGTCCGCGCGGTGAGCGGCAATAGTTAAAAGTTTATTTTGTGATCTCAGGTTAAGAGATCGACAGGGGTGCATTCATCATGTTGATGCCGAAAAAAGTTAAGCACCGGAAGCAGATGCGCGGGCGCATGACGGGGACGGCCACGCGCGGCGCGGAGATCAGCTTCGGCGAGTACGGCCTGAAATGTTTGGAGCCGGCGTGGATCACAGACCGCCAGATCGAGGCGGCTCGTATCGCCATGACGCGCCACATCAAGCGCGGCGGGAAAATCTGGATTCGCATGTTCCCCGATAAGCCGGTTACGAAGAAGCCCGCCGAAACGCGCATGGGCAAAGGCAAGGGCGCGCCGGAATACTGGGTGGCGGTGGTTAAACCGGGTCGCATACTTTATGAGATCGAAGGCGTGGACGAGCCGACGGCGCGCGAGGCGATGCGTCTCGCCGCGCAGAAGCTTCCGATCAAGACGAAGTTTGTGACGCGCGCCGAGCAAGAAGGAGGCGCAGTCTAGTAGTTATGAAACGACACGAAGAGTTGGAAAAATTGCGCGGCATGTCGGACGAAGACCTGCGGGAAGAAGCACAGCGCATCAAAGAGTCTCTGTTTCGTCTCAACTTCAAACTCGCGCTCGGCGAAATGGACGCGGTCAAGCGTCTGCGCGAGGAGAAGCGCACGCTGGCGCGTTTGCAGACGCTCATCACGGAGCGGCAGAACGAACAGCAGGCGGCGGGAAAATAGATTAGTGAATCGTAGATCGTGAATAGAAAAAAACTGTTTTAGTCTATTGACGATTGACGATTCACGACTAACGAGGATTTGTGATGGCAGAAGAAAATCAGGAACAGACGGCTGCTGCTGGCGGGGACGCGCCAAAGGAAGAGAGCGCGAGCGCGACCGACGAGACGCGCGTGGCGGAAGCGACCGACTCGGGCGAGGCACTCGCGCACGAAGTTGCGCCGAACGTAGACTCGCAGGCCGGTAACGCCTCGGGCACGGAAGCGGGCAAGCGCGGGCGTCGCGCAGAGAAGGTCGGCATCGTCGCCTCGGACAAGATGACGAACACGATTGTCGTCCGCGTCGATCGCTTGATCAAGCATCCGAAGTATCGCCGCTACGTGCGCCGCACGTCGAAGTTCATGGCGCACGACGAGACGGGCGCGGCCATCGGCGACAAGGTGCGCATCGTCGAGACACGTCCGCTCTCGGCCAGAAAACGCTGGCGCGTCGTAGAGATCGTGCAGAAAGCTGAGAAATAGTGACAAGTGACGGGTGACAAGCGACAAGTCGAAGCAAAGCAAGCCAAATGCTTTAACTCGTCACTTGTCACTTACAACTCGTCACTGCGAACGGAGTGAGTTATGGCAATTCAAATGCAGACATCGCTGGAGGTGGCCGATAATTCGGGCGCGCGGCGTGTCGAGATGATTATGAGCATCGGCGGTTCGACGGGGCGGCACGCTGTCCTCGGCGATAAGATCAAGGTGACCGTCAAAGAGGCTGCGCCGGACGGCGCGGTCAAAAAAGGGACGGTGCACAACGCCGTGATCGTGCGCACGCGCAAAGAGGTGCGCCGCAAAGACGGCACTTATATCCGCTTCGACCAGAACGCGGCGGTGCTCATCAAAGACGACAACACGCCCATCGGCACGCGCGTCTTCGGCCCCGTCGCACGCGAACTGCGCGACCTGAATTTTATGAAGATCGTTTCGCTCGCGCCGGAGGTGATTTAAGACAATGGCAGCCACAGGAATCAAACGCGCCAAGATCAGAAAAGGCGATCAGGTGATCGTCATCGCCGGACGCGACAATGGCAAGCGCGGTCGCGTGCTCGAAGTGTTGCCCGCGAAGAACCGCGTCAAGGTTGAAGGCGTGGCGATCATGAAGAGGCATCAGAAAGCCAACCCGCAAAACAATCGTGGCGGCGGCATCATCGATAAAGAGGCTTACATCGACATCTCGAACGTCCAGTTGATCGACCCGGAATCGGGCAAGCCGACGCGCGTGCGCGCGGGCGAGAGCAGCGAAGGCGCGCGCCAGCGCATCGCGACGAAATCGGGACGCGTGATCGAGAAGTAGTTTTTGCGTTAACTGAAGAGCAGTCTGAGTCTGGAAACGCCGGTCACGCGGGCGATACCCAGACGAAAGGTAGAGAGAGAGAAAATGGCAGCCAGATTGAAAGAGCGTTACCAGCGAGAGATCGCGCCCGCGCTCGCCAAGGAGTTCAACATCACGAACCCGATGGCGACGCCGCGACTCGAAAAGATCGTCATCAACATGGGACTCGGAGAGGCCATCGGCAACTCCAAGATCATCGACACGGCGGCAGACGAACTCTCGTCCATCGCGGGGCAGAAGCCCGTCACGACGAAAGCCAAGAAGTCCATCGCGTCGTTCAAACTGCGCGAGGGCATGCCCATCGGCTCGATGGTCACGCTGCGCGGCGACCGCATGTACGAGTTTCTCGACCGCTTCGTCTCCGTCGCCCTGCCGCGCGTGCGCGATTTTCGCGGCGTCTCGCCGAAGGCGTTCGACGGGCGCGGCAACTACACGCTCGGCATCCGCGACCAGTTGATCTTCCCCGAAATTGATTTCAACAAAGTGGACAAAACGCGCGGGATGAACATCTCGATTGTCACCACCGCGAAAAACGACGAGCAGGCACGCGCGCTCCTCAAGGCGCTCGGCATGCCGTTCAGACAATAGAGCAGTGACAGGTGGCAGGTGACAAGTTAAAACTAAAAACTTGTCTGCAACTCGTCACTCGTCACTCGTCACTGAGGTCATATGGCAAAGAAATCTCTAATCGCGAAGGCGAACCGGACCCCGAAGTTTTCATCGCGCGCCTACACGCGCTGCAAGCGTTGCGGCAGGCCGCGAGGCTATTTGCGCAAGTTCCAACTCTGTCGCATCTGCTTCCGCGAACTCGCGCTGCAAGGGCAGATTCCGGGCGTCGTCAAGTCGAGTTGGTAATTATTAGATAATTGACCGTCAGCAGTCAGCCGCTCGCGTGAGATGAGAGGTTGAAACCTGGCGGCGTAAACTGGAGCTGTAGAGTAATGACTGATCCTATTGCCGACATGCTGGCGCGGATGCGAAACGCAATCTCTGCGAAGCACTCGCGGGTAGACATCCCGGCGTCGAAATTGAAATTGGAGATCGCCCGCATTCTCAAAGAAGAGGGCTACATCAACAACTTCGTCATCAAGGGCGAAGGCATCAAGCGCACGATCCGCATCTTCCTGCGCTACGATGCGCGCGGCACTTCGTCCATCTCGCACCTCTCGCGCGTGTCGCGCCCCGGCAGGCGCGTCTACATGGGTTCGGGCGAAATCCCGAAGGTTCTGGGCGGCTACGGCGTCAATATCGTTTCGACTTCGCGCGGCCTGATGAGCGGCAAACGCGCCCGCCGTGAAAACGTCGGCGGCGAAGTTCTGGCACAAATCTACTAAGGGAGGAAGGATGAGGGATGAGGGATGAATTAAAAACATCTCTGATTCATCCCTCATCCCTCAGCCCTCATCCTTGAGGTTGTTATGTCTCGTATTGGAAAGAAAGTTATCACCGTGCCTGCGGGCGTGACCGTGACGGTCGGCGAGCGTGAGTTGACGGTTAAAGGACCGAAGGGAACTTTGACGACGCCGATTCCCGAGGGCATCAGCTTCCAGTTGGAAGGCGACCAGTTGCAGGCGATTCGCCAGACGGATGAACTGGCGGCGCAGCACGGGCTGGCGCGCGCGCTGGCGAACAATGCCATCGTCGGCGTGACCGAAGGCTTTACGAAACAGATGGACGTGGTCGGCGTCGGTTACAAGGCAGACGTGCAGGCGAAGCGGGTCGTCTTCTCGCTCGGCTATTCGCACCCGATTGAGTTTCCGCTGCCCGAAGGCATCGAAGTTCGTGGCGAGCGCGTTCCGGCGAAGACTTCGATTCAACAGTACCAGTTGACATTGACGCTCTCCGGCATCGACAAGCAGAAACTCGGACAGGTCGCCGCCGAGATGCACTCCCTGCGCAAGCCCGATCCCTACAAGGGCAAAGGCGTGCGCTATGCCGACGTGGTCTTGAAACTGCGTCCCGGCAAAACTGGAAAATAAGTATGAAGTAGGAACGATGAGCGATGAAGTGAAAGCGACATCTTTTATTCATCGTTCCGCGTTCATCGTTGGAGTTTACAATGGCACAGAAAGATAGAGCAGAAGTTCGCAGGGCGGTGCACAAGCGCATTCGCCGCAAGGTGTCGGGCAGCGCAGTGCGCCCGCGCCTGACGATCTACCGCAGCCTGAACCACATCTACGCGCAGATCATAGACGACGAGCAGGGACGCACCATCGCCGCCGCTTCGACGACCGAGAAAGACCTGCGCGGCGCGACGGGCGGAAACATTGATGCCGCCGTGCGCGTGGGTCGGGCGAT
Source organism: Pyrinomonadaceae bacterium (assembly GCA_036399115.1). GTDB lineage: Bacteria > Acidobacteriota > Blastocatellia > Pyrinomonadales > Pyrinomonadaceae > JAIVJZ01. The sequence continues at coordinate 9,517 of DASWNS010000245.1, forward strand.
TGCCGAGCGCGCCTTGTCGAACGGCATCGAGAGCGTCGTCTTCGATCGCGGCGGGTATCGCTATCACGGTCGCGTCAAGGCTCTGGCCGATGCCGCGCGTGAGGCCGGATTGAACAAAGAAGAGGCCGCCGCCGCAGCAGCAGAACAGGGGCAGGCCGCAGAAGCAGCAGCAGGACAGGAGCAGTAATGCGACAACCGAGACAGAGAATTTCAGCGCAGGGACTTGATCTCAAAGATCAGGTGATCTCAATCAACCGCGTGACCAAAGTGGTCAAGGGCGGTAAGAACTTGAGTTTCGCCGCGCTCGTCGTCATCGGCGACGAATCCGGCCACGTCGGCTTCGGCAGCGGCAAGGCGCGCGAAGTGCCCCTCGCCATCAAGAAGGCCATCGAGTCGGCGAAGAAGAATTTGATCCGCGTGCCGCTCATCAACAACACGCTGCCGCATCAGTTGATCGGTAAATACGGCGCGGGTCGGGTGATGATGAAACCGGCTTCGGAAGGCACGGGCGTGATCGCGGGCGGCGCGGTGCGCGCCATCATGCAGGCGGTCGGCGTCCACGACGTGCGCACTAAGGTGCTCGGCTCAACCAACCCGCACAACGTCGTGCGTGCGACCTTCGACGGGCTGTTGAACATGAAAGACCCGTTGGAACTGGCGCGCCTGCGCGGCAAGCAGGTGGAAGAACTATAAAGACGTAGATCGTGAATCGTGAAGAGAGGAAAACAGTTCTTATCTATTTACGATTCTTGATTCTCGATTTACGAGATTGAGGTTTAGAAATGGCAGAGCAGAAACAAGAGCAGGCGAGCGGCGGCGGTACGATCCGCGTCCAGTATTACCGGAGCTTCATCGCTTTCCCGAAGACGCAGAAAGAGATCGTCAGAAGCCTCGGCCTGACGAAGTTGAACCAGATCGTCGAGCGGCCTGACAATGCCTCGATGCGCGGCGTCGTCGCCAAAGTGCCGCACCTGTTGCGAATTATTGAGTAGGAGAAGATTGGTGAATCGTTAATCGTGAATAGAAGGAACTGAGTTTTACCTGTTTACGATTGACGATTCACGAGGTATTCATCATGGCTATTGGTCTTAATAATCTACACGCTCCAGCCGGTTCGACGCATAAGAAGAAGCGCGTCGGGCGCGGTCCCGGTTCGGGTCTGGGCAAGACGGCGGGGCGCGGTAACAAAGGTCAGAAGTCGCGTTCGGGCTACTCGGCCAAGATCGGTTTTGAAGGCGGACAGATGCCCTTGCAGCGTCGCCTGCCGAAACGCGGTTTCACCAACATTTTTAAGAAGCAGTGGATCGAGGTCAGCCTCTCGTCGCTCGAAAACAGTTTTGAGGCGAATGAAGAGGTGACGCCGGAGTTGATGCACGAGCGCGGCGTGATCGCCAAAGGCAAGCGCGACGTAGTGGTGCTCGGCACGGGCGAGATTTCGAAAGCCCTGCGCGTGGCGGCGCATCGCTTCACCAAAAGCGCGCGTGAGAAGATCGAAGGGGCGGGCGGCGCCGTCACTGTGATCGAAAAGCAGTCCGGTAACGCTCCGCAGTAATTTTAGCGACGGCTCTGGTTGGTCGTCAGCGATTTTCGCGGCATCGAGCAAATGTCAAAGAGCCAGAAGACGCAGAGAGCGTGTGCGCCGGAAGCTTCGGTGTCTGCCCTGCGTCTTTAGTCGCTCTTGAGAAGCTGTCCCGCCGTCGTCGGATTTCGATTGCTGCCCGGACGCTTGACTCAAATGTCGCAGCGACCTGGCCTGACACCGGACGCGTCTCCGGTTGGCTGCCGCACCGTTTCTGTTTTAAGCTGATAGCCGATAGCTCAAAGCCTCTCGAAAGAAGCACTCTTATGGAAAAGTTTTTCGCCGCCGTTCGCAACATGTTTCAAGTGCCGGATTTGCGCAAACGCATCGCGTTCACGCTCGGCCTGCTGGCGGTCTATCGCCTCGGCGCACACGTCACCGCTCCCGGCATCAATAAAGATCAACTCGCGCGCGTCTGGAATGAGGTTGGCAACACCCTGCTCGGCGTGCTCGATCTTTTCTCCGGCGGAAATTTCCAGACCATCTCGGTCTTCGCGCTCGGCGTGACGCCCTACATCACCGCCTCGATCATCCTGCAACTGATGACGACCGTTTTCTCGCAGTTGAAGAAATTGCAGGAAGAGGGTGAGGCCGGGCGGCAGAAGATCAACCAGTACACGCGCTATCTGACGGTCGTGCTCGCGTGCTTTCAAACTTCCATCGTCGCGCGCTGGCTGCAAGCCAACGGCGTCGGCGAACCCGGTTGGGGCTTCCTGCTCACCACGGTGCTCACTTTAACGACGGGTACGATCTTCGTGATGTGGCTCGGCGAACAGATCACAGAGCGCGGCATCGGCAACGGTATCTCGCTCCTGATCTTCGCGGGCATCATCATCGGACTCCCGAGCGGCATGATGCAGGTGCTCGGAAAACTTCGCAGCGGCGTGGCGATGGATGTCGTCGGCGTAATCGCGCTCGTCGTCGCGCTGGTCTTGCTCATCGCCTTCATCGTCTTCGTCGAACAGGCGCGGCGCAAAGTTCCGATCAGTTACGCCAAGCGGCACGTCGGGCGTCAACTCGTGGGCGGGCAGCAAACCGTGATGCCTTTGAAGATCAACATGGCGGGCGTTATCCCCGTCATCTTCGCCTCTTCGATGCTGGCCTTCCCGCAGACGATCTTGCAGTTCATCCAGTACGATCCGGCGCAGCCCGAATCCTGGCGCAGCCGCGTGCACCTGTTCTTCCAATCGTTTCACGGCGGCGACCCGTATTACGAGTTGGTCTTCATCTCGCTCATCGTCATCTTCACCTTCTTCTACATCACGATCATTTTTAACGTGGAAGAGGTGGCCGACAATTTGCGCAAACATGGCGGCTTCATCCCCGGCATCCGACCCGGCAGGAACACCGCCGAATTTTTGAACACGATCCTGACGCGGCTTACGACCGTCGGCGCGATCTATCTTGCGCTCGTCGCGCTCCTGCCGCAGATCATGTTGAGCGGCTTCAACGTCGGGCGTCTGCCCTTCGTCGGGTCGGGCTTGGAAGACTTCTTCAGCCGCACGCCGGGCTTGGGCTGGATTCCGAGCGGCATGGGTTATAAATTCTATTTCGGCGGCACGAGCCTGCTGATTCTCGTCGGCGTCGCGATGGACACCGTAGCGCAGATCGAAGCGCAACTCGTCATGCGCAACTACGAAGGCTTCCTCGGAGCGGGAGGCCGCCTGCGCGGACGCAGAACATAGATTTAATGATGAAGTAGGAACGTGGAATGATGAATAAAAATCTACTGCTTTAATTTCATCATTCAACGTTCCTACTTCATCGTTCATCTTCTCGCTTATGTCAAAGATCGTCGTCTTAATGGGCGCGCCGGGCGCGGGCAAAGGGACGCAGGCGCGTCTCCTGCAAGAGCGTCTGGGCTTGCCGCAAATTTCGACGGGCGACATGTTTCGTGAACTCGGCAAAGCAGAGACGCCGCTCGCCGCAGAGGTGCGCGCCGTGCAGGCCGCGGGCAAACTCGTCTCGGACGATCTCGTCATCCGCGTCGTGCACGAACGGACGGGACGCGCAGACTGCAAGCACGGTTATATTCTCGACGGCTTTCCGCGCACGACGGCGCAGGCCGCGATGCTGGAAAAACTGGCCGTCGAGCAGGGCAACAAGATTCAGGCCGTGCTCGTCGATGTGCCCTTTGAACTTTTGGAACAACGCGCGACAGGGCGTCGCAGTTGTCCCGTGTGCGGTGAGATTTACAACGTCTACTTCAAGCCGCCGCAACGCGAAGGCTTCTGCGACCTGCACCCCGAAACGCCTTTGACGCATCGCGCCGACGATACAGCGGAAAAAATTCGCGTCCGGCTCGCGACCTACGAAGAGCAGACGCGCCCGCTCCTGGACTACTACGAAGCGTCGCATCGCCTTGAGGGTGTTGACGGCACGCGCGACCCGGAGGCGATCTACGCCGACATTGAAAAGATAGTGACGGGTGAGAAGTGACGGGTGACAAGTTAAAACCAAAAACTTGTCTTTATCTCGTCACTTCTCACTCGTCACTTGTCACTGTCTTATGATTATTGGGAAGTCGAAAAAAGAGTTGGAGAAGATGCGTGCGGCGGGGCGTCTGGCGGGGCAGGTGCGCGAGGCTCTGCGGCGCATGGCGCGTGCGGGCGTCACAACACTCGACCTCGACCGCGCCGCCGAGCGGATGATCCGCGACGCGGGCGCGCTGCCGACGTTTAAAGGCTATCACGGCTATCCCTACTCCATCTGTGCGTCGGTCAACGAACAGGTCGTGCACGGCTTTCCTTCGGATTACGTGCTGTGCGAGGGCGACATTATTTCGATTGATGTCGGCGCAACGCTGGACGGTTTTGTCGGCGATACGGCGACGACCGTGCCCGTGGGGAATGTCAGCGAAGATAAACTCCGTCTGATTCGCGTCGCGGAGGAGAGTCTGGAACGCGCCATCGAGCAGTGCCGTCACGGCAGGCATCTGGGCGACATCGGTTGGGCGGTGCAGGAATTGGCCGAAGCGGAAGGCTACACGCTCGTGCGCGATTACGGCGGCCACGGCATCGGGCGGAAAATGCACGAAGACCCGCACATCCCGAATTACGGGAGGCCGGGAACCGGCTCGAAGATCAAGAACGGCTACGTTTTCGCCGTCGAGCCGATGCTCAACATGGGCACGCATCACACGAAGACGCTCTCCGACGGCTGGACGGTCGTGACAGTTGACGGGCAGCCGAGCGCACACGTCGAACATACAATTGCCATCACGGAAGAGGGGCCGCAGGTGTTTACGCGCATGCCCGAAGAACTGGAGCGTTTAACGGCTGCGAAAGCAGAGGCCGGGGTTGCCGTGGAGGCGCGTGTGTGAGACGCGTGCGGAAGCGTCTCTGGCTTGGCATAAGGTCAATGCTGTGTTAATATCCGCAGTTTGCCGATACTGGCATTTTTAAATCTATCGAAATGCGGTCGGGTTTGAGTCAGAGGCCGTGTACTTCCGGCTGAAAAGGTGGATGCGTTATGAAAGTCAGAGCTTCCGTAAAAAAGATGTGTGATAACTGCAAGGTCATTCACCGCAAAGGTGTGGTGCGCGTGATTTGCACGAATCCGAAGCACAAACAGCGTCAAGGCTAATTGTTGATTTCAAATTTGAGATTCACGTCTCAGGTTTTTTGAGAGTTGGAGAGAAGAAATGGCTCGTGTGGTTGGCGTCGATCTTCCGGTAAACAAACGCGTCGAGATCGGCCTTACATATATTTACGGCATCGGGCGTTCGCGTTCAAAGTCGATTCTGCAAGAAGCGGACATCAACCTCGATACGCACGTGCGCGACCTGGACGAAGAGCAACTCGGTCGCATCCGCGCGATCATAGAGGGGCAGGGCGACGTTGAAGGCGACTTGCGCAAGCGCGTGCAGATGGACATCAAACGTTTGATGGACATCGGCGCGTATCGCGGGCTGCGTCATCGTCGCGGGCTTCCCGTCCGCGGCCAGCGCACGCACACCAATGCGCGCACACGCAAAGGACCGCGCCGCGCCACCATCGCCAAGAAGAAGGCGCCCGGCAAGAAATAGGAAGCCGTCGTCCGTTAGCTATTGGCAGGCAGCTTTTTGTCTAATGGCGGGCGGTACAGGTTTAAATGAAGGCGGTGGCGCGTTGGGTTGTGCTAATCGCTAAGAGCTTAAGAGCGGATTTATGGCAAAAGCAACAGCAGCAGGCGGCAAGAAAAAGACCTTTCGCAAGAAAGAGAAGAAGAATATTCCGAACGGGATCGCCTTCATCGCAGCATCGTTCAACAACACGATGATCTCGATCACCGATCTGGAAGGCAACCTCATTGCGCAGTCGTCTTCGGGCGCACGCGGTTTTCGCGGTTCGCGCAAGGGCACTCCGTTCGCCGCTCAGCAGGCGGCCTACGAGGCGGCGCAGAAGGCGAAAGACGCGGGGATGCAGCAGTGCGAAGTGCGCGTCAAGGGGCCGGGCGGTGGTCGTGAGTCGGCCATCCGCGCGATCAACAACGCGGGCATCCGCGTCACCTTGATCCGCGACACGACGCCGATCCCGCACAACGGTTGCCGCCCACCGAAACGACGCAGAGTGTAAAAGGGCAGTGACAGGTGGCAAGTCACGGGTGACAAGTTAAAACAAATGCTTGTCTCTGGCTCGTCACTTGTCACTCGTCGCTTGTCATTGTTTTATTGACCTAAAGGATGAAGGGTCGCCATTAGCGCAAGGGCGCAGAGGGCGGTCTGTAAACTTTTCCGTCTTAACCGAGAGACTGGAGGCAGAAAGAAGTGGCTAGGTATAGAGCCGCGGTGTGCCGTTTGTGCCGCCGCGAAGGCGCAAAACTATTTTTGAAGGGCGACAAGTGCTACAAGCCTTCCTGCCCGATTGAAGCGCGCGGCACGCAGCCGCCCGGACAACACGGCAACTCGCCGCGTCGCGGCAAAGCCCTCGTCGGCTACGGCCAGCAGTTGCGCGAGAAGCAGAAAGTCAAACGCATCTACTTCGTGCTCGAAGGGCAGTTTCGCAACTACTTCGAGAAAGCCGTGCGCCAGAAGGGCATCACGGGCGAAAACCTGCTCGTCCTGCTTGAGCGCAGGCTCGACAACGCGGTCTATCGCGCCGGTTTCTCCACCTCGCGGCGGCAGGCGCGCCAGTTGGTCAATCACGGCCATATCGAAGTGAACGGGCGCAAAGTTGACATCCCTTCTTTTCAGGTGAAAGCCGGAGACGTGGTGACGGTGCGCGAAACGAGCCGCAAGAACGCCCACATCGAAGGCGCGTGGCAGACGGCTGCCGGACGCGGTCGCCCCTCCTGGCTGGCGCCCACGGACGGCGCGGAGATGGGCGCGCGCGTGGCGAGTTTGCCGACGCGCGACGACATTGACC
>DASWNS010000246.1:0-9230 GCA_036399115.1 Pyrinomonadaceae bacterium
GGCGTCGATAATCGTAGCCGACGAAGGCGTGCAGGCGTTCGGTGAAAGTCTCCGTCCAGAGCAGCGAGAAGGTGTTGCGCGAGTTGTCTACGTTCGCGGTGTGGTTGCGTTCGTTCAGGAAGCCGAGGCGGACGATGCGCGATGCGGCGGGCTTGAGATCGAGCGTCGCGCCCATGCGCTGCGAGCCGGGAGCGACGGTTGCGCCGAAGGGATTGAAGAAGCCTTCGTCGGCGCGCGCAAACTCGGCGTGGAGCAGTGCTTGATAAAAGTCGAGCGGCTGCGTGAGTTCGAGGCGGTAGGCGTTGCCGCCCGCGTGGCGTTCGGCGGCGTTGTAGATGTTGCCGTTCGTCGCCATGTCGCCTTTGCTCATCGCCCATTCGAATTTGAGAGAGCCGCGATTCGGCAGCGTCTGTTCGCCGTCGAGGCCGCCGAGCAGGTAGGAGCCGAACTCGTTCTGTTTCTGTTCGACGAGCGACAGACCGAGGCGCAGTCCGAGGCGTGTGAAACGCTTCGAGGCGCGCCCCGTGTAGACGCCGGAAGACATCCCGGCAGCGCGGTGCTCGTAAGTGACGACGAGTTGGACGAGATTGAGATCGTAGTCGAAGGCGGAGATGGGGCGCATGAAGAAGAGTTGCCCCGTGAGCGGATCGAGATTGTAGTCGAGCGAACGCAGGAGCGGCTCGCGCGAGATGATGCGTTCGGGGTTGCGGCGGTCGCGCACTTCGAGGGCGACGGTTTCCGAACCGGGCAACACGTCCGTGTAGGAGAGATTGATGAGGCCGAGGCGGCTCGCCGGAAACACGTCGCGCGCGAAAGAGGTGTCGGGGCGCGCGCCCGTCACGCTCACAAAATCGCCGTTCGAGTTTTCGAGATGAAGTTTCACGCCCGTCAGTTTACGCGAATAACTCGCAAGCTGCGTGTCGGAGAGTCCGGCTTCGAAGTCGCCGAACATGGCGTAGGAGCGTTCGCGGTCAATGCGCGCGTAGAGTTTCGAGTTCGACTCGACATCGTTGAAGCGCGTGGAAGAGTCGCCGAAGACGGGGTAGGCGCGCTCCAGAGGGTCGGCCTGAAAGAGACGGTCGTGTCCCATCGTGCGATTGAGGGAACGCTGGCTGTCGTAAGCGAGCGTGAGCAGGTTCTTGCCGAAGACCGAGCCGCGATAGAAGAACTCAATGTGGCTGCGCGCGCGCGAATTGTCGCCGCGCAAGGTGTTCTCCGGCGCGGCGCGTCCGATGGAGGCTTCGGCGAGGCCGACGAGAATGGCCGGGCGCAGTTCGGCGGTGAAGCGCAGGCGATGCTCGGCTTTAATGTCCGCCGTGTGCGCGCTGATGGCGGCGACGCCCGCCGTGTTGTCCGAGACGAGCTGCACAGACGCCACGCCGCCGCGCAAACTCAAGATCACTTCCCTCAAAGTCGCGTTCGCATTCCGGCCTGCGAACTCCTCCGTCAACTCCAGAGACTTGTCGCGCTCTTTCTCTCCCACGCCCGCCGGGTTCGAGGCTTCGTGGGCGGGGCGCAGGAAGTGGCCGCTCGAAGTGGCGACGGCAACCTGCCCGTCAGCGGCGGGGTTGTTCCACTGGTCGAAAGCGCGCACCTGCAAGAGCGCGGAATCGCGCCCGCCCGCTTGCAGTTCGTTGCGCTCCGTCGTGATCTCAAGCCGCCGCGCCGGACCACGCCCCATCACGTTGAATTCGATGGCACGCCCCGCCTGTCCCGCAGGACTCACGGCGATGGCGCGCACGCGGTTCTGACCGGGGCGCAGGTTTAGACCGACGAACGTGTAGGTCGCAACTTTGTTCTTGTGATCGACGCGGCTCAATCCGATGTTCTGTGCGCCGACGTGCTGGCCGTTGACTTCCAGCGTCGCCGTCCATGCTTCCGCCACGCGAACTTCCACCTGCATCGCCGCCGACATCACCACCTCGTCCTGCGCAGGGCTGACGATGAGCACGTCGCCCGGCGCAACCGCCGCGACCGCTTCCTTCGCTTCGACTACATAAGTGCCCGCCGAGAGATCGGGCGCAACTCCGTTTGTCTCTTTCGCACCGGAGATCTTTTCGATACGCGGTTCACGCGCGGGCGACGCGCCGGAGACGTTTGCACTCGCGTTCGTCGTCGGCGCAAGCGCGTGCGTCGCCTGTACGTCAGGTGTTGTGGCGTTGGTTGCCGTCGCGTTCGAGGCGGGGGCGTCGGACGTGGCGGGCGCGGGAGCCGTCTCAATCGCTGCGAGTTGCGGAGCGCGAAGCGGGGTCTGTTTGCCGCCGGGTTGCTGCGCGTCGAGTTTCGCTTCTTCGTCGCTGCGGCTCGCGCCGTTCGTGCTGCGGAGCGCGAAGTTTTGGCGCAGCAAGGTGCCGCCGCCGAGCGGTGTGCGCAGCAGGCGCGCCCAACTGCGACCGGAACGACGCCCTTCGTCCGTGAGCGCGTAGCCGCGCGGGAGCGTCACCGGATCGAGCGCGATGACGACCGAGCCGTCTTCGACGGACGGCAGACTGTACATGCCTTCCGAATCGGTGACGACCGATTGGCCGTTGTCCAGATAGAGGCGCGCGCCTTCGACCGCGCGTTCGCCCGCGTCGAACTCGTCGTTGCCGTTCTTATCTTCGAAGACGCGCCCGATGATGATCTGCCGCGTGGAGAAGACGCCGCGCCCGACGCGCACGATGGCGCGCGACGCATTGGTCATGATGCGCTCGCCCGAAGCATAGACGCCCGACGCCGTGGCCGAGTTGGTTTGATCGCCTTCCTGCGCGTTGACGCCGATGCGGACGCGATAGACGAGCGAAGCGCGTGCCCCGGCGGGGAGTGTGCCGACGTTGAACGTGAGTTCGTTGCCTTTGACCTGCGGCTCGACGTTCTGCGGCGGCGCGGGCGAGACGGTGAGTTGCGCCGTGCCCGCCGCGTAGTGGAACGATTGCGGCAGGAGGTCGCGGACGACCACGTCGCGCAGAATCCCCTGCGTCGTGTTGCGCACTTCGATGCGATAAGAAACGATGTCGCCGACCTCCGCGCGCTGCTGGTCTGCGATCTTGTTGATCTCAAGCGTCTGCAATTCGAAGAGCGGGATGTTGAGAGCGACGCTGGCGAGATTGTCGAGACGGACGGGCGCGTCCGTGAGCGCGAAGCTGCCCTGTTCGGCGATGGGCTGCTCGTCGAGCGCGCGCACGTCTGCGTGATAGAGGCCGTGCAGGGCGGCGGGGCGAATCGAATACTCCAGCATGCGCGAGCGATAGCCGGGCGCAGTGACGTTGACGTAGTAAGTGGCAGGCGCGGAGCGTTGTGCCGGAGTGAGTGCGAAACTGAAGAGGCCGCCCTGCGCCGTCGTGTAGGGGTTGTCGTTCGTCTCGTTCGGAGCGAAGCCGATGCCGCTCGTGGTGGGGAGCGGCGTGCGCGTCGTCGTGTCTGTGACGAGCGAGACGCGTGCGCCGTTGACGGTGACCGCGCCGCCGCTGCGCCCCGCGTAGACTGTGCCGAAGGGATTGACGACGGCGGTGGCGGCGGTGGTGCTCACGCTGTCGAAGTTCTCGCCGCTGAGCGTGGCGGTGTTGACCGCGCCCGCGCCCGGCGCGATGTCGCCCGCGACGAGCGCGCGGAAAGTGAGCGTCACCACTTCGCCGGGCTGCACCTGCGCGATGCGCACTTCGAAGCGACGGAGGCTCGCGGAATAGCCTTCGTCGGTGTCGGCGGGGTCGGTGAGCGCGCGCGTGTTCAGGCGCAGAGAGCCGGGGACATATTGAAGCCCGGCGGGCAGATCGTCTGCGACGAGGACGTTGCGCGCGACGACCGAACCGTGGTTGCGGAAACTGATCGCGTAGTCGAGCGTCTGGCCGGAGGCGGTGGTCATGCGCTCCTGATTGTTGACGAGTTTGGAGGGCGGGAGCGCGGGGTTCGTGGGGTTGGTGAGGCGCGCGCGTTCGCCGACGGCGTTGATGATCGTGCCCGTGTCTTCGACGGTGCCGTTGACGGTCATAGAGACGTTCGAGCGCGCATCGAGGCGTATGACGAGTTGCGTCTGCGGCGCGCTCGCGTTCGTGTCCACGACGGCGAGCACGTTGATGCAGGCGCGCGGCGCAAGGCGCGGCGACATCGTGGAGTTGAGATTGATGGAGGTGTCGGCGTCGCTCAAAACGCCGTTGTCGTCCGTGTCGAAGTGGAGGGAGAAGATGGTGGCGGGCGTGGAGACTTCGGCGCGCGTGATGGTGTAGAGGTCGGGCGTGTTGCCGAAGTTGCAGACGCGGAAGAGGCGCGTGATGCGTTCCTGCGGCGCGACGGCGGCGGAAGGAGCGGCTTCGTCCGGCGTGACGACGAGCGCGGAGACGGGGCGGACGGTGACGGTGATGGTGGGCGAGACGGTGGAAAACTCGTTGCCTTCTTCGTCCGCGTAGATCGCTTCGGCGCGGTTGGAGATCAGAGAATCCGCCGGAGTCTGTTGCGGCTGCGCGAAGCCCGCACCCGGCGCGAAAGCGAGCACGAGCAACAGGGCGGCGATCACAAACTTGTCGGCGGCGGTCTTCAACATTGGTGAATGAGGTTCAGCGGCAGTTCATTCAAAAACGCGTGGTTGGCGTAAATAAAAATGGAAGCGGCGCAGCTTGCCGGAACGTGAACGGGGCACAGACTCACGTTCCACCGCGCCGCTTCCAAACCGGGCGCGGGTTAAATCAGCCCTAGTTGATCAAGCGACGGAAGCGGAACGTGCCCGTCTCGCCGGGCGCGAGATTCGGCACGTTGCCCTTGAGCACGTTCGTCAAGGCCGTGACGGGATTACCCGCCCCGTCTGTCACAGTGCCGCCGGCGGTCGAGATGCTCGGCATCGGCGCAGTGACCTGCGTGGTGAACGTCGCCCAGTTGTTACCGCCCGCGCTGCCGTCTTCCGTGATGACGAGGCTCGTCGCCGTCAACGCGGAACTGTTCGAACCGGCGGGAGGCGCGGTCATGATGTTTGTGTAAGTGATCTGGTACACCATGATCGCGCCGGGGATGGTGGCCGAGGGATTGTCCGAAGCATCGACCACGGTGACCGTCTTGTCGAGCCGGACGAATCCCGTGTAGAGACGGTCAATCGTCAGGTTCGTGTTGGCGGGCGTGTTGCCGGAAGCGGCCTGAATAACGCTGTCGAAGCCGGTCAGGATCGCTTGCACGGCGGGCGCATCCACGCGCACGTAGACCTCTGCGTTGGTGTTTCGGGCGAGCGGGGCGAGCACGAAACTGCCGCCGCCGGAGATGGTCGTGAAAGGACCGGCGGGGTTGAGGCTGACGCCGACGGTGAAGCCAGCGGGCACGGTCGGCGCGGTGAGCGTGAACGTGTCTGTGGCGTTGCCCGTGTTGCGCACGGTGTTGGCGAAGACGATGAAACCTGCCGCGTTTGTCGAGCAGGCCGCGTTCGGCGCGCCCGCGCAGGGCGGAACACCGGCGATGCCCGTGGTCACGCTGCGGTTGGTGAAGTCTGTGTTGTTGCTGTTGCCCGGTCCGGTGGCGGCGGGTTGGCCGCTCGGCCCGATGAGAACGCCGCCCACCTGTTGGAGCGAGGTCGGTTGCCGGATACCCTGACCGGGATTGACGGGGTCGAGGGACAGGCGCGGCTCGTTGAAGTTGGCGTTGCGGTCGCCGCGATTCGCTACTTCGCCGCCCGGCGAGTCCGATTGATCGGTCAAGACCGTGCCGATGGTGTTGGTGGCGAATGAGTCCACGAGGGCATAGATCGGCGTGGTGGCGTCGGTCGTCGTGATGGCGACGATGAGCGTGAAACTCGCGCTGCACGTGCCACCGCTCGCGAGCGTGGCGCCCGCATTGAAGGCGACGCGCGTCACGGTGGAGAGCGTGCCGGGCGCAGTGTTGGTCCACACAGCCGCTTCGGGGGTGGTGGTGAGCGCGCTCGTCGTGTAGAGCGTCCCGGCGGGGAAGGTGTTGCTGGCCGAGAGCGCGGTGCCGGCGGGAACCGGCATCACGATGTAGATGCCGCTGAATGCGCCGAGGCTCATCGAGGTGGCCGTGCGGTTGCCGTCGTTGCAAACCTGCGTACTGTAGTTGATGTTGCCGCCGAGAGCGACGGGGCCTGCCGGGACGGTTAAGACGGCGCGCAGTTGCACGTCGTTCTGCACGGTGACGCGGATGTCGCCGCGCGCTTCGCGGACGCCGTTGACCGAGGTGCCGGAGACGGTGCGGACTTCGTGCACCGAGGGCGTCGCCGGATTGTCGGGCGTCTGATTGTCATAACCTTGAGCCGCGCCGGTCGCCGCGTCGCCGAGGAAGACCTGCACGGTGTCGCCTGCGGAGGCTGCCGCGCTGATCGTCGCGCGCACGATGATGGTGGCGGAAGCGTTCTGCGCGAGCGCGTGGAGCACGTCTGCGCCGTTCGAGAAGATGTTGATGTCGCCTGCGGTGATCGTGTTGCTGCTGTCCATGTCGATGACGGCGGCGGTGATCGTGCCGGGTCCGGTCAGGTTCAAACTCTGACCGCTGGCGAGGAAGCGCACTTGATCGGCGAAGTTGCCCGTGTTGGTCACGGTGAAGAGGAAGGTGGCGTTAGTGTCGCCGGGGACGACCGCCGGGTTGACAGCATCGTCGGGCAGGATGCGCAGGCCGGAGACGTTTGCCACCGTCACGGTGATGGTGTTGGAGACGGTGCTGTAGTTGTTGTTTGCGCTATCGGTATAGACGGCGCTGGCCTGGTTTGAGATGGTTGTGCCGCCGCTGGTTTGCGCAAGCGCGGGGGTGAGAAACGCGGAACAGGTCGCCAGCAGGGCGACGAGCGTGCGCGTCAAGGTGCGGCGTAAGGCCGGAGGGAAGGTGTAACTTATCTTCATATCAATCCTCAAGTTTGTGATAGGGAGACTCGCCGGTTACGGGAGGTCGCTTGTGATGTCCGAAGGAGTTTGAAGAGACATACCAGAGCGAGGTGCCTCTCCCGAGCAGCGTGCGACGAGAGCGCGCTTATTTGACGCGCACTTTGTAGGAAGCGGAGAGCGTCGAGCCAGCCACGAGCGGGTCGTTCCAGTCGTAGCGCACCTGCGTGTACATCGAAGCGGGGGCGGGCACGGTCTTCTTCGTGCCGTCGGCCTGTCGCTCTTCGATGATGGGCTGCGCCGCGAAATTCTTGCCGCCGTCAATGCTGTAGCTGACCGACGCGCCGTACTCCGCGACCGCGCTTCCGGCGACGAAAGAAGTGCCCTGCGGAATCTGGCCGATGGTCTTGTACTTGCGCGCGGGCGCATTGCCTTCGTTCGCGCTCGTGATCGTCCAGTCCAAAATCTCACCGGGATGGACGGCGGAAACTTTATCGAGCGTGAGGCTCTGATCGTCGCGCTTAATTGAGCCGGAGAGCTTGATCTTCACTTCCGGTTGACCGGCGGACGAGCGCGCGGCGATCTGTCTCTGTGCGAACGCGGCGGCAGCTGTGCCGACGAGCAACAGGCAGAGCGCGGCCACGGTCGGCGCGGTCATTTTTTTCTGTAACTTCTTCATGAGGTATCTCCTTCAATTAGTCTGAAAATTCTTCGGACGAGGTTGGCTATCTGTTGGTTAATGTCTGTTCCGAGAGTTGCTGTTTCAGGCGGCAGGTTCTCTCCGGCGGGTGTCTGGTTGGCTGAGCGCGCGGGCGACGGCGTACATAAAATCTTCGACGGCGAGCGAGCGCGGAAGCACGGCGGCAAACTGTGCGCGGGTCGAAGCCGCCGCGCGCATGATCTCGTAGGGGCGTTCGTGCAGCGCGATGAGGGGGACGCGCGGCGCGATCTCGCGCAGCACTTCCACCGCGCCCGCGCGCCCGAATCCGGCCATGTCGAGTCCGAAGGCGATGAGATCGAATTCACCCGCCGCCGCCGCCCGGAGCACGTCCATCGTGTGACGGCACGTTTCGGCCTCATGCCCGGCGGCGCGCAAAGCGGCCACCAGCCCTTCGGCCAGCACGCGGTCGTCATCACAGATCATTACCTTCGCCATCCGCAATTCTCGTTTCGCTCAAACTGTTCTTCTGACCAACAAAACGCAGTTGGTCGGACACACACAAGTCAATTCACATGCCGCGCCCGGAGACGGCGCGAGAACGCAGGCTAAATAAGGAAATATGAAGGGTTAGCGGAAACGCTGAAGGCTGGATGGAGTCGGCGGACGGACACGCATGACAAACGCGCCTGACGTTTTGTCAGCCGCAGGACAAAATGGCAGAAGGTGACGAGTGACGAGTGACGAGAGAAGAAAGTGAATTATCAAAGGTGAATAGGGACAGCAGTTTTAATTCTATTCACCTTTGACGATTCACTTTCTTCCCGCTCGCCACTCGTCAGCCGTCGCTCGTCAATGCTTTCGTCTCTTCGTATTCGCGCAGCTTGCGATAGAGGGTGCGTGCGGAGATGCCGAGGATGATGGCGGCGCGTTCGCGGTTGCCGCCCGTCTCTTCGAGGACGCGTAGGATGTGCTGGCGTTCGAGTTCGTCGAGCGTGCGGGTGGGAGCCTCCGGGTCAGAGGAAGCGTCGCCGGTGTGCGATGCGCCGGGCGAAGCGTTCTCTTTATGGTCGGTGAGTTGTGTGAAGTGCGCGGCTTCGATCTCGTCGGACTCGGAGAGCGCGGCGGCGCGTTCGATGGTGTTCCTGAGTTCGCGCACGTTGCCCGGCCAGTTGAAAGATTCGAGGCGGCGACGCGCCCCCTCCGAGAGCGTGAGCGCGGGTCTTTGAAAACGCTCGCGGTAGAGCGTGAGGAAATGGTCGATGAGCGCGGGGATGTCTTCGCGGCGGTCGCGCAAGGGGGGCACATGCAGCGAGATGACGTTCAGACGATAGAAGAGGTCTGTGCGAAAGCGACCCTGCCGCACGTCTTCTGCGAGACGACGATTGGTGGCGGCGATGATGCGCACATCGCTCGCGCGGTCGCGCGTCGAGCCGACGCGGCGGAAGCGTCCCTGTTCAAGGAAGTGCAGCAGTTTGACTTGCATGGGCGCGGGCAGGTCGCCGATCTCGTCGAGGAAGAGCGTCGAGCCGTCAGCCGCTTCGATGAGTCCGCGCTTCATCGCGGTCGCGCCCGTAAACGATCCCTTCTCGTGGCCGAAGAACTCCGACTCGAAGAGCGATTCGGGCAACGCGCCGCAGTTGATCGTGATGAGCGGAGAGTCGCCGCGTGCGCTGCGGGAATGAATGAAACGCGCGAGCACATCTTTGCCCGTGCCGGATTCGCCCGTGAGGATGACGGTCGAATCGAGACGCGCCGCCGCTTCGGCGATCTGCACCAGCCCGCGCATC
>DASWNS010000247.1:0-2547 GCA_036399115.1 Pyrinomonadaceae bacterium
CGCGGCGGCGAGTCTGCTTCGGGCGGGCGTTTCCCGGACGAGATCAACCGTTCGTCCGACCTCTACAAGGGCGCGTACACGAAAGGCACTGTGGCGATGGCGAACGCGGGGCCGAACACAAACGGCTCGCAGTTCTTCATCATGCATGCCGACTATCCTCTGCCGCCGAGCTACAGCAAGTTCGGGCGCGTCATCGAAGGGCAGGAAGTTGTTGACGCCATCGCGTCGGTGGCGAAAGACAGCAGCGACCGCCCGCGCACGGATGTCGTGATGGAAAAAGTGACCATCGAAGCAGGCGACGGGCAATAAGCGACCGTTGAAGAGAAACGATGAAGGCGGAAGGATGAAGGATGAAGGAGAAGCAACTGGCTTCTATTCATCCTTCATCCTTCCGCCTTCGTCATTACATCAATTTTCTCGCCTGCTTTAATCCTCAGCGATCAACACGCCGTCACGTTCATCGAAGCGCACGCGCAAGTTGTGATTGACCGGGCTGAAGCCGCGCCCTAGTTGCGGCGAGCGGCGGATGGCCTCGGTGACGAAACGCTTGGCCGCGCCGACCGCATCCGGCAGGCTCATCCCGCGCGCAAGACAGGCTGCGATAGCGGCGGCGAGCGTGCAGCCCGTGCCGTGCGTGGCGTCCGTCTGGATGCGCGGTGCGCGGAAGAGTCGCACTTCGCCCGCGTCGTCGAGCAGGTCAACCGCCTCGCGCGCGTCGAGATGCCCGCCCTTAACGAGCACGGCGCGTGCGCCCATCTCGCGCAACATGCGTGCGGCGCGGCGCATCTCCTCTTCCGTCTCGATGCGCAGGCCGGTGAGGCGTTCGGCTTCGGGGATGTTGGGCGTCGAGAGGCGCGCGAGCGGCAGCAGTTCCGAACGCAGGGCGGCGAGCGCGTCGTCGTCTATGAGGTCGAAGCCGGAGGTTGAGCGCACGACCGGATCGACGATGGCGTACGACTCGCGCAGGTGCGTCTCACGCAAAAGCCGCGCGACCTCCGAGATCACTTCGCGCGTCGGGAGCATCCCCGTCTTGACGCCCGCGACATGGAAATCTTCGACGACGGGCAAGACCTGTGCGCGCACGTCCGCCGCCGTCACGTGCGTCGCGCCGAACACGCCCGTCGTGTTCTGGAAGGTGAGCGACGTGATGGCGGCGGTCGCGAAGCAGCCGAAGGCCGTGAAGGTCTTAACGTCGGCGATAACGCCTGCGCCGCCCGAAGGATCGAAGCCCGCGATGGTTAGGGCGACGGGCATCTCAGCCGGATCATTGATGGGCACGAGAGAATGTTCCTTACCGTTCGTATGAAGCCCTGACATTGGAGAGTTTTGTGTTGCCGTTGGCGGTCTGCCCGTTGCCGAGCAGCACTTCAACTTTGAAACCCTGAAATATTTTCTGGAAGCGGCTGGCCTTCCAATGGCTGACCGTCATGTCGTCTTTCGCCGCCAACTCGTAATTATAAGTATGTTTGAAACTTGCCTGATCACTGCGAATGTCGCTCCCGTCCGGGTAGAGAATCTTCACCGCAAACCTTTCCACGCGCTTAATTTTTCCTTCGATACTTTTGATAGTTGGCATCTTCACCTCCGGTCGAAAGTGTGGCTGCGTTCCATTATGGATTGAAAAGCGTGAAGAGGTCACGCGGCCTCATCTTCGATCTCGCGTCCGCGCCTGAAATTTAGAGGCCGCCACTTCCGCTGATCTCGTTGACGATGGCTTCGAGTTCGCTTTCGTCCTGAAAGAGACTGATGGCGGCAATGCCTCGCGCGCCTGCCTGTAAAACCTGCGGAATGCTTTCGCGTGTGATGCCGCCGATGGCGAGAAGCGGGAAGGGCGCAAGCGCGCGTGCCGCTTCGCGCAGGGGTTCGAGGCCGAGCGGCGCGCCGTAAGCGCGCTTTTCCGGCGTGTCGAAGACGGGGCCGAAGAGGGCGAAGTCTGCGTCGCTCGCGCTGGCCGCCTGCGCTTCCGCGAGCGCGTGTGTGGAGACGCCGATGAGGAAACCGGGCGGGGAGATGTCGCGGACGATTAGGGGAGCGAGCGAGCGCGTGGTGAGTTGCACGCCGTCGGCGCGGGCGGCGAGCGCGATGTCGGCGCGGTCGTTGACGAGGAGGCGCGTCGAGGTGCCGCGCGTCAATTCGGCGGCGCGGCGCGTGAGTTCGTAGAGCACGCGCGGGCGCATGGATTTCTCCCGCAGTTGGACGAGCGAGACGCCCGCTTCGACGCATGCGCCGACGAGCACGAACAGGCGCGTGAACTCCGCGCTCGAAGAGTTGGTGGCTTCAGTCGTGCGCCCGTCGGTGACGAGATAACTAATCGGCGTGGTCGGGTCGAGCGGCATGGGGCGAAAGCGGCGCGGCGGGCGCGTTCTGGTCGGGGGCTTGGCCGTTGAGGGCGCTCACGGTGCGGCGGAAGTTGGCGATCTCCCAGAAGGCCAGCGCGAAGTTGACGAGGCCGAGTCCCGTGACCGCGCCGCGCACCCAACCGGAAGCGATGGCCTGTTGCAAACCGTGCAAGCCCGTCTTTTGCGCCACGTAGACGAGGAAGTATTT
>DASWNS010000248.1:0-5946 GCA_036399115.1 Pyrinomonadaceae bacterium
GCTCGCCCCGCGCAAAACTCCAGATGAGCGGAGCCGAGTTCAGATAACTCGAAGCCGCCACACGCGGCACGCCCTGATGTCCGACGCTCTCTGAAATGACTCTCGCTCCTCTCAACCCGAAATCCCCGACCGCGCCCGCCAACTCTTTCAATCAGATGCTAACGCACGGCAGAGAGGCTCGCAAGAAGTCATGCGTTATTAAACCAACGCCGCGTTGACAGCCCTCGAAAGCTCCCTTTAACATGACGAAGTAATGAGTGATGAGTAATGAGTGATGAGTAAAAACAGAAGTCTTGTCTTTTACTCATCACTCATTACTCATCACTCATTACTCAAACAAATGCCAATTTATGACATCAGCGTCGCCATCTCGCCGGAGACGACGCCGACTTATCCGGGCGATCCCGCCATCGAGATCGTTTCGTGGGCAGCTATTGCGCGCGGCGATGCCGCCAACGTCACTTTCCTGCACATGGGCGCGCATACGGCCACCCACGTCGATGCTCCCGCTCACTTCATCGAACACGCGCCGCAGGTTTCTGCCATGCCGCTCGACGCGCTCATCGGCGAAGCGCGCGTCGTTGAATTAGACGAGACAATCGAGTGCATAAATGCGAGCCACGTTGCCGCGCACGTCCCCGCAGGCACGACGCGCGTGCTCTTCAAAACGCGCAACTCCAATTTCTGGCGCAGCGAAGGGCGTGCGTTTCGCCCGGACTTCACACACCTTACGCTCGAAGGGGCGCGTGCGCTCAAGGAACGCGGCGTGCGGCTCGTCGGCATCGATTATCTGTCCATCGAAAAGTTCAAGTCGGAAACTTTCGAGACACACACGACGTTGCTCTCGGCAGGAGTCGTTATTGTCGAAGGACTGGACTTGCATGAGGTGACCGCCGGGCTCTACGAACTGATCTGCCTGCCTTTAAAGATCGCGGCGGGCAGCGGCGACGGTGCCCCCGCACGC
Organism: Pyrinomonadaceae bacterium; assembly: GCA_036399115.1. Classification (GTDB taxonomy): domain Bacteria; phylum Acidobacteriota; class Blastocatellia; order Pyrinomonadales; family Pyrinomonadaceae; genus JAIVJZ01. Next base: position 965 of record DASWNS010000248.1, read on the forward strand.
GCCGTCCTGCGCACGCCCGACTAGCTGGCCTCGCTTTCAAACCGTCAGGAGCAACGCAATGGAAGTAGTTAATCTCAACGACAAGTTCTCTCTCTTTCAAGAGCACTGGAAGCCGAAGATCGCGGGCGAGGTCAACGATGCTTACATCAAGCTCGTTAAGTTCAAAGGCGAATTTCTCTGGCACAAGCACGAAGCGGAAGACGAACTCTTTCTCGTCGTCAAAGGAAACCTGACGATCAAATTAAGGGATCGTGATCTGCAACTGGCGGAGGGCGAGTTTGCAGTTATCCCCAGAGGCGTCGAGCACATGCCGGTGGCCGAAGAGGAAGTGCAAGTCATGCTCATCGAGCCGAAGACCACGCTCAACACGGGCGACCGGCAAACAAACCGCACCCTGCCCGAACTCGAACGCATCTGAACCGCCGGGATGAATTCACCAAGCGAGAAACGAAAAATCTTCGCCTCCGAACGCGCACGGTTCGCGCGGCTCTCCGTCCCGCGTCTGATCCAACTGCTGTCGAGTCCGGATCTGCGCACGCGCTTTCTGGCCGAGATGTGCCTGCGCGATGCGACCAACACCTGACTCAGTTTCCAGCCTGCGGCTCCGCAGGCCGAACGCACGCGCGCGATTGCAGAGTGGCGCGCATGGTGGCGCGAGCATAACCCGGCGGTTAAGAGACGCCGTTCACAAGATCAAAGATGGTCACAAAATCAAAACGAAGCGACGACGGACAAGACTTAAAGGCGGCGAAGGCGTCGCAGGGCGTTCCGGCCAAAGCGGGCGAACCGGGTTACAACGCACGCGTCTTCGAGATCGTGCGCCGCATCCCTGCCGGGCACGTTATGACCTACGGGCAGCTTGCGGAAATTCTCGGCGAGAACTACACGGCGCGCACCGTCGGCTTCGCCATGCACGCGGCGGACGACTCCGTGCCCTGGCATCGGGTCATCAACGCGCAGGGCGCATGCTCCACGGGGCGCGTGCTGCTGCCCTTGAACAAGCAGCAGCGCATGCTCGAAGCGGAAGGCATCGAGTTTGACGCGCGCGACCGTTGCGATCTCGGTCGTTATCGCTGGACGCCGGAGGAGGCGCGTGTGAACGACGACTCGAACGACGATGAAGGCTCGCAGCCGTCGCTCTTCGGCGATTGACAGTTTTCCATTAACCGCTCGCGGACAGCTATCAAAATATGAATAACGATCCCCTCCAGACACGCGCACCTTACGAGATCAGCGAACGCCGCTACTCCGTCTCGCCGCACATGGTGACGACCGCCTTTGAGCTTCCCGGCTTTCGCGTGACGCGAAATCTGGGCATCGTGCGCGGCATCGTCGTGCGCTCACGCAACCTTTTCGTCAACATCGGCGCGGTCTTCAATTCGATGGTTGGCGGCAACATCACCGCGTGGACGAACCTCTGCGAACAAACCCGCCGCGAGGCGTTCGAGATCATGGTGCAACACGCCACCGAACTCGGCGCAAACGCCATCATCGGCGCGCGTTACGATGCGACCGAGTTGGGGAGCGGCATCACGGAGGTGCTCGCCTACGGGACGGCGGTTATCGTGGAAGCGACGGACACCACGGAACTCTACAACTCTTGAACGAAACTCCACTCACAGAGGCAGAGTTGGGTCGCCTGCGCGAAGCAATCACACGCGTTCCCTACGCGCAACTGCTCGGCATTAAATTTGAAGACGCGACGCACGGGACGGCCTCTCTGTCCATGTGCGCCCGCGCGGAGTTGGAACGGTTCGGCGGCATCATGCACGGCGGCGCGCTCGCTTCGCTCGCCGACTCGGCCTCGGCTTTCGCCGTCCTCTCCACGCTCGAACCCGAAGAGCAGACCGTCACCGTAGACCTCACCCTGCACTACCTGCGTCCCGTCACCGAAGGCAAATTAACCGCGCACGCACGCGTCCTGCGCGCCGGTCGCCGCGTTGCCACCGTCTCCGTCGAGGTTTTCAACGAGTCCGGCACACTCGTCATGACGGCTTTGACGACTTATCTGAAACTAAGTTAAGTCGTTCAGTTTGTGTAACTAAGGTCGCCAGAGTGAAGAAAGAGGGGCGGGGTTTCGGTTATTTATAAATGCTCTGTAAATATTCATAGACAAAACCTGTTAATTAATGCAAAATATGTTTTGTCTTCGTCGCTTCTGTAGCGGCGGCGAAAGTTGCTATCCGCAGTTCCTCTTGAGCGAGCCTCATCTGGTCAGTCTGGTCACATAAGTCTCATGCTTTCTCTTTATCAAGCGATAGTTTCCCAACACTCCCGCCAATTGACTCCGGTGCGCTGCGCAGACCAGACGATTGCGCAACTTCATCGCTATTTCGAAGACGTGGTGTTGGAGAACAACTTGGCCGCCCTCGTGGTGGAGAGTTTGCCTTTGCAGGTTGAGCGTTCGCCGCGTTCGGCAGAGCACGTGTTGAAAGTTGTCCGCGCCGCTCGCTACGCCTTCTTTTTCCTCTCGCCCGAAGACGCTTACAGCCAGATGCCGCTGCTGGATGAGGCGCGCGAGTCCATGCTGTTGTCGCGCGCGGCTCAGGGCGGGAACAACGAACATTTCGTGATCATCGCCGATGCGCGTTTCTCCGCCCTACTCGTCTCCGTGAGCGGGCAGACAAACGACGGCGCGGAAACCACCACGGAGAGCGAGGTTATCTGGACGTTTGAGCCGGACATCGTCTATTCCGCGCTGGAATATTTGATGGCGCGCGTGACGGCTGAACGCTTCGAACAGACGGAAGCCTTCGCGCAAGCCGTGCGCACCTGCATGCCGAAGGCCACTTCGCTGCAACTCACCGTCTCGGTCACCACCAAACTCGCACGCCTCCTGCAAGAGCAGGCCGCACGCGAAGTCGCTATCAACCGCATCGCGTCGGCGATCCGGAGTTCGCTCTCGCTGCCGAGCGTGTTGCAGACGACCGTTGACGAAGTTGGCCGCGCGCTCGGCGTACAACTGAGCGGTCTGCACGTCGAAGGCGAAAACGAGCAGGCACCGATGATGATGAAGTGCTACTTCCGCGACGGCGCGCCGAGCGAAGAGGAACGAGAAACGCTCGTCAACGATCTCTACGCTTACCATACGCAACTCGCACGTCGCCTCAAGCACTACGTCCTCGACGAGCAGCGCGGTTCGAGCGCGCAGACCGAAGACGAGACGCGCCCGCTGGCCGTCGTGCCGCTGCTCTATCAAGCGCGCTCGATGGGCGTGCTGCTGGTTAGTTCCGACGATCCGCATCGCATCTGGCAAGAGAACGAATTGCTGCTCCTGCGCACCGTCGCCGACCAGGTGGCAGTCGCCGTCAATCACGCGCGACTGTTTACGCAGATGCAGCAGTTGGCTCTGACGGACGGGTTGACGGGATGTGTCAATCGTCGTTCCTTCGAGATGCAGCTTGAGCGCGACCTGCGACTGGCGACGCGCATGCGTCAGCCCGTCTCTCTGATCATGCTCGACATAGACCACTTCAAGCGCGTCAACGACACCTACGGGCACGACGCGGGCGATGCCGCGCTGCGCTTCCTCGCGGACGTGTTGCGCGACGAGTTGCGCGGCGTGGACACTGCGGCGCGTTACGGCGGCGAAGAGTTTGCCGTCATCCTTCCGCAGGCCGGACTCGAAGGAGCGTTGATCGTGGCCGAGCGTTTGCGCTCGCGTCTGGAGATGACCGAAGTGCCCGGCATCGGCCACATCACGGCTTCTTTCGGCCTCGCTACGTTTCCGCTGCACGCCAACTCGCGCGATCAACTCGTCGGCTCAGCCGACTGCGCGCTCTACGAATCCAAACACGCGGGACGCAATCGCATCTGCACCCCGCCGAGCGCGCAGACCGAAGTGAGCGACGAAATGTACGGCGCGCCCATCGAGATCGCGGCACAGGCCGAAGCGGATTCGATAATTCAAACGCCCGCCAGCTGAGACGTAGAGCAAAGGAAAAAGGGGAAGGGGTAAAGGAGAAGTCGAATCTTCCTTTGCCCCTTCTCCTTTTCCTTTCACCTTTTACTTCTTGCACGTCTCTTCCCCGGAATACTTTCTTCATCCACTTGCACTACAATTAAGGAGACTTGCGCCGCACCGGACAGACGTTTGGGTCGAGGTCTGGCTTTGGAGAGAAAAATCGCGCATCATAGGCGCGACGAACTCGTTGCCGGAGCGGATCAATGTTGCGTGGCGACGCGCCAGTCTCCTTTGTTATGGACGATCTAAAAAAATTCACTCTCTATTTTCGCCCGTATAAAAAAGAACTCATCACGGGAATCATCTGCATCGTGGCCTCTGTGGTAGTCGGGCTGTTTATCCCCTTGCTCGTCGGGCGCGCCGTGGACGGGCTGCGCGCAGACGTGACGTGGGCGAAATTGACGCGCTACGCGCTCGTCATTCTCGGCGTCAGTCTGATCAGCGGCACGTTTCTCTTTTTGCAGCGACGCATCCTCATCGGCATGTCGCGCCACGTCGAGTTCGATCTGCGGCAGGACTTTTATAGACACCTGCAACAACTCCCGCTCTCCTTCTTTCAGTCCAACCGCACGGGCGATTTGATGGCGCGTGCGACGAACGATCTGGCCGCCGTGCGCCAACTCGCCGGGCCGATGATCATGTACACGCTGCAAACCGTCCTCGTCGTCGTGCTGATCCTGCCCTTGATGCTGCGCATCAGCGTGCGCCTGACGCTGCTGCTGTTCGTGACGATGCCGCTCGTCTCTCTGACGGTGAAATTCTTCGGGCAACAGGTGCACACGCGTTTCGAGAAGATACAGGATTTCTTCGCGCAGATTTCCGCCCGCGCGCAGGAGAATTTTACGGGCGTGCGCGTCGTGCGCGCCTACGCGCAGGAGGAAGCGGAGATCGCGGTCTTCAAAAATCTCAACCGCGAATACGCCGAACGCAATCTCGGACTCGTTCGCATCGACGCCGTGATGCGACCGCTGATGCAATTCCTGATCGGGTTGGGCTTCGTCCTGATCCTCTGGTACGG
>DASWNS010000249.1:0-2207 GCA_036399115.1 Pyrinomonadaceae bacterium
GAGTGACGAGCAAGAACAAGTTAAAAGTGTCGCCGTCATTTGTGACTGTCGCGTGCGTGGCGGGCGACGAGAGAAAAAAGTTTGAAGCCAGGATTGCTGCTTTAACTTGTCACTCGTCACTTATCACTCGTCACTCGTCACTTCAACTTGCTGTCTTTGAGTTTGTTCCACTTGTCGCGGATGTCGCCGGTGAGGTCGCTGGGGAGGGTTTCGACGGGCACGTCGTTTTCGGCGCAGAAGGTGCGCCAGAGGAGAAATCGCGCGTCGAATTGTCCCGTCTCGTCGGTAATCGTGTTCATCACGGCATCGTTATCAGTGCGTTTTTCGTCAGCCACTTTCCATCCCTCTCGTACATGAAATTCTCGCGCGCCCGCGTAGTCGGAGATACTATAACAATTTTTTCGTCTCCGGGTGATTAACGGGCGGTGCGCGGCGCGCAATTTAAAGAGTTGTCTGAGCGGGAGTTCAGGAGGCGGAGCTTTTCAGATACATCTGCCCGGTGGGCGCGCTCGTGCCGCTCGCGGGTTCGAGTGTGACGGCGTAGACGGCGGCGCGGCGTCCTTCGGGCGGAACGATGTCGTGCATCTCTGCGTGGCCGCTGGCGTCGGTCTGAAAGACGCTGCCGGGCATCGGCGGCTTGCCTGCGGCGATAAACCAGAGTTGGTAGGCTTTGCCCGCAGGTGCAGGCGGGAGGTCGGCGGCCATGAGCATCGCGCGTCCGGTGCGCTCGTCGAAGGTGAGACGGGCGCGTGCGCGTGTCGCCAACTCCGTCCCGGCGAGCGTGGCGGTATGCGCTTCGGGCGCGGCGAGCAGTTCGCGGTCGGCGCGCAGGCGCGCGAGTTCTTGCGCGCTCCGGTTGGCGTCGGCGGAGAGCCGCGCGAGTTCGTCTTGCAGGCGGTTGTTGCGCTGCCAGAGCGTGAAGAGCGAGATGAGCAGCGCGGCGACGGCGAGCGAAGCGGCGAGCGTGCCGAACACGAAGAGTCGGCGGCTGACTTTCAACTCGCGCGCCTCGCGCCGCCGGGCAAACTCATCAGGCGCGCTCACGTTGGACGCTACAGCGGCGGTTGACGTAGCAGCTGTTGTCGTTGCGTTGGGCGCGCCGTTGCCGGAAGAGGCGGGAAGGCGCGCGGCCTCCTCGCGCTCGTCCTGCGGCTGCGACTTGATGCGTGAGAGAATCTGCGCGCGGAGTTCCGGCGCAGGGGCGACCGGCGAAGTCGCGTAGATGAGAGAGGCGGCTGCGGCGCGCTCTGCGTCCCACGCGGCGCGGCAGTCGGCGCACTCCGCGAGATGCTCGGCGAGCGCGTGCCGCTCGCCCTCATCATCGAGAGCGTCGAGCGCAGCGAGCGCGATCAACTCTTTGTAGTCTTCGTGCTTCATCGAAAACTCACGCGGGCATCGACTCAAAAATTCAGACTCAAAAATTCAGTTTCGCGCCGCGTCCCATTCGCTCGTCCAACAGTTCGCGCAGTTTGCTCATGCCGCTGCGCATGCGCGTCTTGACCGTGCCGAGCGGTTGACCGAGCCGCGCGGCGATCTCGGACTGGGTCAACCCTTCAAAGTATGCCAGCAGCAGGGCGCGTCGCTGCTCTTCGGGAATCTGTGCGAGCGCGCCGCGCACGATCTCGCGTTGCTCCGCGTGATAGGCGTCGTCGCTGGCGTCGCCTACGGCTTCGGGCGCGTCGCGCAAGGCCGTATCGTCTGCGCGCTGGCGTGATTGCAGGGAGCGCAGGCGGTCTATGGCGCGGCTGCGTGCGAGCGTCACCATCCACGTAAAACCGCGCCCGCGCGCCTCGTCGAAATTGGCGGCGCGCTGCCAGATTTGGATGAAGACTTCCTGCAAAACGTCTTCCGCTTCGACGCGGCTGTGTAATATACGGAGGAGAAGCCCTAAGAGGATGGAATTGTAACGGTCGTAAAGCGCGGCCAGCGCAGACTCATCCCCACGCGCGACGGCGTGGAGGAGTTCCGTGTCGGAAGAGGCTTGCGGGGCTGCTTCGGCCATAGAGGAAGAGATGATGAACGCGGAACGATGAACGACAAACAGGAGTCGGAATTCAGGAGTCGGAATTCAGGAGCCGGAAGTCAGAATAAAACCTGCGCGAGTCTTCATTCTGACTCCTGAATTCTCTCTTCTAGTTCATCGTTCCCCTCCAACGCTATCTCAGGCGACGGTGATCTCTTCCGACAGGTATACGTCCTGAATCGCG
>DASWNS010000250.1:0-4736 GCA_036399115.1 Pyrinomonadaceae bacterium
GTCGGCGCGGGCACGCTGCTCGACGGCGACCCGCTCAACAACTATCTCAAGCGCGCCCTGACGTGGAACGAGGGCGGCGTTCTGGACGGCGCGAACAACATCCAGATCGCGGGCACCTACGCCTACATCACGACCGACAAGTCGCTCGTGATCGTCAACATCGACGATCCTTTGCAGCCGAAGGTCTTGAAAACGATCCCGCTGCATCACCCGCACGCCGTCGCCATACAGTTTCGCTACGCCTTCGTCGTAGACGGAGAGGGCTTCAAGGTGGTTGACGTGACGAAGCCGGAAGAGGCGCATCTGGTGGAAGGCGCGGAAGTAAAGCTCGCGCACGCGCACGACGTTTATGTGGCGCGCACTTACGCTTACGTCGCCAACGGCAAAGATGGCGTCGCCATCATCAACGTCGAGCGACCGGAGCAGCCGAAGCTCGACCAGATGTACAACGCCGAAGGCAAACTAAACGACGTGCATCAGGTGAAAGTGGCGATGACGAACGCGAGCCTCTACGGCTACGTGGCCGACGGGCACAACGGCCTGCGCATCCTGCAACTGACCGACCCGGAAACCTCCGTCACCTACGCCGGATTCAGCCCGCGCCCCGACCCGAAACTGATCGCCACGTTCCACACGACGGGTCCCGCCGTCGCCGTCTCCAAAGGACTCGACCGCGACCGCGCCGTTGACGAAAGCGGCAATCAACTCGCCGTCTTCGGCAGGCGCGGCGCGCGCCCCTTCAACCTCGAAGAGTTGCAGCGCATGTATCTCATGGACGGCAAGCTCTACACCGTCACCGACAACCCGACGACGCCCGCCAACGATTTCAAGGGCACGACGGCGAAGGGCGAAGGCGACCAACCGGAAGCGAAACCCGAAAAGAGCGTCTCCGCCAATCCAGTCTCAAAGGGCAGGTCAATCTTCGCGTTCCGGGAAATGAACGGCACGACCAAACTTATCGGCGGAGGATTGGGATTGTTGTTCGTCGGATTAGGCGTGCGGAGGCGACGAAGATCGAGGCGACGGGCTTAAACTGCATAGAACCTGAAACGAAACAGCCCTGCCATGTTAGAGAAACGTGGCGGGGCTATTTCGTCTTTTGCATCCAGTCGATGCAGCGTCTGAGGTGCGCCTGCATCGCGTCGGGCGAGTCTTCGTGAATTCGCCCGTGGCCGGGCAGCACCCACTCGAAACGCTTCCCCAGCAGTCTCTCCATCGAGCGCGTCTGCTCCTTCCACGAAAACCAAGCGACGCTGCGAAAAGCCGTCAGCGTCTCGCGCACGGGCGACCACGCCAGATGATCGCCCGTGAAGAGATACTTGTCGCGATAGAGCAGCACGAGATGGCCGCGCGTGTGGCCGGGAACGGGGATGATGCGAAGCTCTCCGTCGAGCGCAACCTCCCCTTCCCCTTCGATGACGCGCTCGATGCCTCGCGCGCGTGCGCCGTCCGCCTCGTGCATGATGCGCGTGCAGCCGAAGCGGCGTGCGAATTTCGCGTGGTCGGCGATGTCGTCGGCGTGCGTGAGAAACATCTGCCGCACGCCGCCCAACGCTTCGATGCGTTTGACGAGTTGCGAAGCGAAACGCGGCGAATCGACGAGCACGTTTCCGCCCTCAGCTTCCGGTCGCACGATCAGGTAACTCCACGCGCCGAAACTCGCTTCGGAAGTGAACCCGCAGAAATAGACGTTCTCTGAGATGCGCGACGGGTAGGCGTCGATGGCGGCGCGCACGTTGTGGTGCCGGAGCGTGCCGATGGAGGCGGTGGGACAGGCGACGAGAGCCATCAGGGCGCGGTGCGTCTCGTCCGCCGTCTCCGGCTGGTGATAGACGCTCGACTGCTCGCCGTGATCGCGAAACGTCTCCGGCGCGATCTGGCGGCACGCGTCGCAATCTATACAACTCGCGTCAACGTAGAAATCGCCCGCGACGTTCTCAGGCAAGCGTTGGGTGACGGCGGCCATGCGTGTAGTTTCAGGTTTCCCGTGGAAAGTTTCAAGTCAGGACACAACGGCAGCCACCCGTCTGCCTCCGACCCCGAAACTCGACGCACGCAGCGCAAACCTGAAACGCGAAATTGTCTTATCTGAACCGACCCATCAACACGAGTATGATGATGATCAGGAGGATGATGCCGAGCGTGCCGCTTGGGAAGTATCCCCAGTTGCGGCTGTGCGGCCAACGCGGAAATGCACCGAGCAGCAGGATGATCAGGATGATGATCAGGATCGTTGACATAACAGTTTCCCTCCCTCAAAAGTTACCCGCGCAAGTTGTCGGAACTGGCCGGAGCGAGCGTTGAAATGGACTCCGGTGTGACGGCCTTGAGGTTATGCCCCGCGCGGTTTCAGGTCAATCTTTTTATTCCGCGTTCATCATTTCCCTTTGTGCCGGTCGAGATAATCGAGCAGCACGTTGGACATGACTTTGACGCCGACGACGAGGCTCTCTTCGTCCACGTCGAAGTCGGGCGTGTGCCAGCCCGCCGTGATGCCTTTCGCGCGGTTGCCTACGCCGAGAAAGAAATAGAAGCCGGGCACGACCTTCTGGAAGTAGGAGAAATCTTCGGCTGGCATGAAGGGCTTGAGCACGAGCGCGTTCTCCGCGCCCACCACCCGGCGGATGGTCGGCAGCGTCGCTTCGACCAGCGAAGGCTCGTTGTAGGTGACCGGATTGCTGCCCTCCATATTCAACTCGAACGTCGCGCCGTAAGCGGCGGTGACGTGCGTGAGCGTCTCGCGCATCAACTCGATGGCACGCTCGCGCACTTTATCGTTGTGCGTGCGCATGGTGCCCGTCAGTCTCACTTCGTTCGCGATGACGTTGAAACGCGTGCCGCCCTGAATCGTGCCGATGGTGATGACGAGCGGTTCTAACGGATCGATGCGGCGGCTGCGTATGTGTTGCAGCGCGAGCACGCTTTCGGAGGCGACGACCACGGCGTCCACGCCCGCGTGCGGCTGTGCGCCGTGTGCGCCCTTGCCACGAATGTTGATGGTGAAAGTGTCGGATGAGGCCATCGCCGCGCCGGAGTGGTAACCGATCTGCCCGACCTGCACGTTCGGTTCGGTGTGGAGGCCGAAGATGGCCTGCGGGCGCGGGTTCTCCAGCGCGCCTTCTTTGATCATCAAAGGTGCGCCGCCCTCTTCGCCCGCGGGCGCGCCCTCTTCCGCCGGTTGGAAGATGAACTTGATCGTGCCGCTAATCTCCCCGCGCATCTTGCTCAGGACTTCGGCCACGCCCAACTCGACGGTCGTGTGCACGTCGTGGCCGCAGGCGTGCTTGACGCCGGGCGTCTGCGACTTGTAAGGCACGTCGTTGGTTTCCTGAATCGGCAGCGCATCCATGTCCGCGCGCACGGCCACCACGCCGCCCGGCTTTGTCCCTTTCAACAACCCGACGACGCCATGCCGCGCTACGTTCGTACGCACCTCATCGAACCCGAGCGACTTCAAACGTTCGGCGACGATGCGCGACGTGCGCGCTTCGCGGTTGGAGAGTTCGGGGTGAGCATGAAAGTCGCGCCGCTGTGCGATGAGTTGCGGGCGCAGCGCCTCCGCCGCCTGCGCGATGCGCTCCTCGCGCGTGGCGGCGGCAGTAGAGGCGGGGACAGAAGTGGCGTTGACAGAAGGCCGCTCCCCTCTTCCCGTCTGACCGCTCGCGGCCAGAACGATGACGGGCACGAGGAGCGCGGCAACGAGTCCGGTTTTCAGTTTCATCTTTTTCATGTGCGACGCTTGTGCTCCGACCTGCAAGTTCAAGCTCATCAAACTATCAATCCTGCAACGCGCTTTGCCTCCAGACTTCGCCCGCTCCGCCTCTTTGAAACTTGCTGCCGTATATTTCTCGCATACTACATCACCGGACGCCCGCGCAATAAACTTTTTCTTTCCCCCCCGGCGCAAAAAGCGGAGGGCGGAGCCGCTTGCCAGCGACCCCGCCCTCTTTTGATTTGTAGATTTAACTACTTGCCCGTGTTAACAAACTGGATGCAGTCGCCCTGATTCTTGAATCTGGGCGAGCCGCTGCGCCAGCCGTTGTTTTTGCATTGGTCTTTGGTAGTCGGGGCTGCGTCGCCGCAGGCATCGCCGACGCCGTCGCCGTCAAAATCTTCCTGACCGGGGTTGGCCGTGAGCGGGCAGTTGTCCGTCTCGTCCGCGACGCCGTCGTTGTCGTCGTCCCCGTCGCACACGTCGCCCGCGCCGTCATTGTCGTTGTCGGCCTGATTGGGATTCGCGTCGCTCACGCAGTTGTCATAACCGTCGCCGATGCCGTCGCCGTCCGTGTCGGCTTCGAAGTCGTAGGTCACGCAGTTGCCGTTGTGGGCGATGGTGAGCGTATCGACGTTGGCGTTCAGGCCGGGGTTTCCGCTGCCCTGATTGATCCCGATCCCGCCGAGGATGATGGCGTCGGGGTTGTTCGCCACGATCTCGCTCCAGGTCTTATCGCACGCCGCCGTCGCGCCCACGCATTGGCCGTTGATGGCTCTCGTAGACCACCAGATGCCGCTCCCCAACGCGTCCCAATTCTGCCACGTACCGTTCACGACGGGCTGCTGGTTCAGGTTGTAAACCGGCTCAAAGACCAGCGTGGCAAATCCGCCTGCGACATTCGGGCCGTTGAAGTCGATCACCATGTTGAGTGCGGGCAGTTGGTCGCCCCCTCCGGCGGTGCGGTAAGTGTCGTAGCTCAACTGGGTGAGGTCAGCCAGCCGGGTGCCTTCGTGTTCATAGT
>DASWNS010000251.1:0-3057 GCA_036399115.1 Pyrinomonadaceae bacterium
CGCTTCAGTTCCTTCGACGCTTGCTCCTGCGCATCGTTCGCGCTCCGGCTCTCCGCCGTCGGGGCATCGGTCGCGGCTTTGCCTTTGCTCTTCCCGGCGAGCGCGTCGAGTTCGGCGGCCAGAGCATCGAGTTCGGCGCGCACTTGCGAGATATTTTCATCCCCGAGCGCACGCGCGAGCAGTTCAAACGATTCCCACTGGCGGTCGCCCGTCCGAACATCCGCCACGCGCCAGACGCCCGCTTCGTCCTTCACGAAACGAAATCCCAGTTTCACACTCGCCAGCACGGTTGCGACTGCGCCGGGCGGCGATATTTCCCTGATCGTCACCGCCTCCTTGTTGAGTTCAAAGATGGAAAGCGCGGCGATCAACTTGCGCGCGTCGTCCTTCTTAATAGCCTTCTCTGCGGCGGCATGTGCAGAGACGGGAATAAGGGTTGAAACGACAAACGCGCAGAGCAGCGCGGGGAGGACGCTCAAGATAAAATTCATCCGGCGTGTGCGTCTGTTCATACGTCTGCTCGTGCGCGGGGAATGGCGTTCGGCGGTGAAAGTCGAAGCGTATGCGGCGGCAATTTCAACTGCCCGCGTTGCTGATCAAGACGCGCAGCATGACCTGTAGCTGCGATGCGGTGAAAGGTTTCGGGAGAAACACGATTGCGCCCGCGCCGAAACTCTCGGAGGAGTGTCGCGGGTTCTGCTCGGCGGTCATCATCATCACCGGAATTTTCATCAGGCGCTTCTCGGTCTTCATGTGGCGGACAAGTTCCGGTCCCTGTATGTGCGGCATCACCACGTCGAAGATGGCGGCGGTGAAGTCCGTGTCGGTCTGGAGAATCTTATAAGCCTCGCGCCCGTCGCTGGCCGTCACCACCGTGTAGCCCTCTTTTTCCACGAGCGTTTTGACCAGACGCAAGATCGCCGGATCATCATCCGCCACCAAAATGCGTCGCCGCGTTTGTGAAGTTTGCTCTGACATCTTTTTAAGTGACCAGTGACGAGTGACCGGTGACGGGCAAGAATCAAAACAAGTTTTTAATTTTCAACTTGTCACTCGTCACTGGTCACTCGTCACTGCTTCCTGATTGCTGTCTTCCGTGCGCGAAAGTTCGGCGGCGAGCGTGATGGCCGCAACCATGCTGGAATGTTCGGCCAGCCCGCGCCCCGCGATGTCGAAGGCCGTCCCGTGATCGACCGAGGTGCGGATGAACGGCAATCCCAACGTGACGTTGACCGCTTCGCCGAACGAGAGACACTTGACCGGAATCATCGCCTGATCATGATAACAGGCCACCACCGCATCGAACTCGCCGCGTGAGGCGCGCAAGAATACAGTGTCCGCCGAAAAAGGCCCCGTTACATTAATCCCCAACTCGCGGCACGCTTCCACCGCAGGCACCATCTCCGCAGACTCTTCGACGCCGAACAGACCGCCCTCCGCCCCGTGCGGGTTGAGCGCGGCCAGAGCGATGCGCGGCTCGCTGATGCCCCAACGCTTGAGTTCACGGTTCGCCAGTCGCACCACCGGCTCGATCCGCTCGCGCCTGACGAGCCGGATCGCTTCGGCCAGCGGCACGTGCGTCGAGATTAGCACGATTCTCAAGTTGGCCGCGACAAAGGCCATCGCACATTCGGGCGTGTGCGTGAGGTGCGCCAGAAACTCCGTGTGGCCGGGGAAACTGTAGCCGCCCAGAAACAACGCACGCTTGTTGATCGGCGCGGTCGAGATTGCATCGAGCGTTCCGCGCATGCACAGTTCGACCGCCGCTTCGATGTACTCGCCCGAAGCGCGACCGGCGGCGGAAGACTCCATGCCCGGTTCGATGTCGGCGCGAATGTTGTCGAGATGATAGATGACGGGGGAGTCGAGATGGTCGGGCAGAGGTTCGTCGCGGCGGATGACATCGTAGCCGCATTGCAGGTCGAGTTTGCGCGCCGTGTGCGAGAGCAGTTGCGCGTCGCCGATGATCACGGGCGCGCACACGTCTCTGACCGCACTTTCGGCCACCGCCTTGAGGACGACTTCGGGGCCGATGCCTGCCGGGTCGCCAATCGTCACGCCGATACGAGGGCGGCGTCTGCCGCCGCCGACGCCAGCGCGCGAGGCCGACTCGGCGGCGGATAAGCTGTGCCTGTTCTCGCTCATTTTTTCGCTCATCTCACGATGCAAAAATGAGCGGGCGCGGCTGTTGAGCATCAAGAGCCGCGCGCCCGCGTGAGCTGCAAAAGAGAATCAACTAACGGAGGGTTAGCTGTCATCCCCCGCGTCGTCTTCGTCGCCGCCGCCGTCGCGGTCTTCGGCTTTGAACATGTACTTGATGTTGTGCTTGAGCAGCAGAATGTTCGGCTCGTCCCTGCGATTGATTTTGAGCGCGGCGCGATCATACCACTCGATAGTGCCGATGATCTCTTCGCCGTCGTTCAGGACGATCACCATCTGGGTGTGGGCGTCCATCTGCTTTTTGTAGTAGAAGATTTCGGCGTTCGTCTCAGAGGGCGGAATCCGCTTGCGCCCCTGCGCGGCGGCAGACGAAGCGGAATTCCTATCGCCGGAATCTCTTTGCGGCGGACGCGACTGGTGCGGAGGCGCACCGCTGCTCCCGCTGCCGCTACCTCCAGTGCGCGACGCTCCTTCGCGCGACGCGCCGCCGCCACCCTCATACCTGTCGTTGCGCTCTCTTTGCGGGTTCGGCTCGCGATTCTTCACATCGGCCAATGTCGGTCGTATAAGTTTGCGATTCACTTTTTTACTTAGCCTCCAACAGTCTGACAAGCAGGAAAACGGCGCGCGTGCATTTAAATACCCCGACTCTAAAGCGGACGAGTTGCCAAACAAATGGCGCGCTTGGGTGCGCCTGTTTTTACAGGCGGTGGTCGTTTGCAAGACGAGAAACGTGTTGTCTCGTTATTTGAATTACAATCCTGTCAGGAATGGGCGACATGCTACACGACCACCTCTTGTTTGGCAAGCCAATGAAGACGGTGACGAGTAACGAGTGACAAGTGACAAGTTAAAAGACGGGTGACGAGCTAAAACAGGTATTCTGTTTTAACTCGT
>DASWNS010000252.1:0-4322 GCA_036399115.1 Pyrinomonadaceae bacterium
ACGAGCGACGAGTGACGAGTGACAAGTTAAAACAGTGACGAATGAAGAGAAGCGCGACGAGCGATAGGAACGCCAAAGTGAAGAGTGGCAGGAGCGCAAAAAGCGACGAGTGACGGTTGAAAGACAAAGGGCTTTTGTCTCGTCACTCGTCACTCGTCACTTGTCACTGTTTTGAGCTACCAGCGGGGTTCGCGGTCGCCGCCACCACCGCCGCCGCCGCGATCACCACGGTCGCGGCCACCGCCGCCTCCGCCGTAGCCGCTGCCACCGCCTCCGCCATAGCCGCCACGACCACCACCGCCACCGCCGCCGTAACCGCCGCGCCCGCCGCCGCCTCCGCCACCGCCGCGATCAGCTTTGGGGCGTGCTTCGTTAACCGTCAGGGCACGGCCTCCTAGTTCGTAGCCGTTGAACTGCGTGATGGCCGCCGCGCCGCCTTCCGATGTCGCCATTTCGACGAATCCGAAGCCGCGCGAACGACCTGTTTCGCGATCCTCAATCACGGATGCCGACTCCACTTCGCCCGCTTGCGAGAACAGGTCTTTTAGTTCGTCGCTTGTGGTGCGGAAGGAGAGGTTCCCCACGTAAAGTTTCGTACCCATATCTTTTTTCCTTAAAAGTCGAAGGAAGCGCGGGCGTCTAACAGATCAAGCTGGCCGAAGTCTATGGAAGCTCTGGCAAACGGCTCGGCGGCGACGCGCCCGCTGCTCTAACACTAGCGAGAGCGGCTTCTAACAAATTGACAATCCAACCTCACTCTCTTCAGCCGAACGCCGTCGTCGCCTAACTTTCGTCGCAGGCAGGCACATCATCACCGTCAGATGCGCGAGAGCAGGAACTTTGAACGGGCAAAAGTATGCCCGCAATCGAGTCGAAGCGCAAGAGATAAGTTTGGCCGCGCGCCGCTGCGCCGGGCGTAAAATTCCCAACGAAAGGGCGACCCGAACAAGTGGAAGGGCGAACCTCGCCTCCACGCCTCTCGTAGATCAGGTTTGGGCAGCGAAAGAACCTTCGCCTAATTTTGCCCTTGAAATGCTTGATGCTTTGTCGCAGAATACGCGGCAGACGAACAAACGAGTTTTTCTAACGCACTCCAACTGCCGCATTGGGTACTAGGTTCGTTTTGTTCACGCCAACTGCTGCCCAGGTTCGGGGCTAAAGGAATCCGTTTTTATGATCGGGCAGACCATTTCCCATTACCGCATTCTTGATCAAATCGGCGAGGGCGGAATGGGAGTGGTCTATGAAGCGGAAGACACGCGCTTGGGGCGACGCGTCGCCATCAAGATTCCTTCTGCCGCGCCCGACAGCCACAGCCATCACGCCCGCTTCCTGCGCGAGGCGCGCTCCATCTCCGCGCTCAGCCACGCGCACATCGCCACCCTCTTCGATTACGGCGAGACGCCCGACGGGCGGCCTTACATCGTGATGGAACTCGTCAACGGGCGAGAACTCGGAGACTTGCTGCGCAACGAAGAGCTGTCCATCCCCCGCGCCATCGAGATCATCGCCGACGTGGGCGAAGCCCTCTGCGAAGCTCACCGCCACGGCATCATTCATCGCGACATCAAACCCTCGAACGTGATCATCAACGAGCGCGGCGATGTCAAAGTGCTCGACTTCGGACTGGCTAAACTCATCGGCGAAGAGCAGGAGGTTGACCAGAACGCCGCCACGCTCGCCGGAGTCAAAACGCGCAGCGACGTGATGCTCGGCACGCCGCTCTACCTCTCGCCCGAACAGGCGCGCGCGCTGCCCGTCGATGGACGCAGCGATCTCTTCAGCCTCGGCGCGCTGCTCTACGAGTGCGTCGCCGGTCGTCCGGCGTTCTCCGGCGCAACGGTCGTCGAGATCGCGGCGCAGGTCATCCACGTCAATCCGGAGCCGCCTTCGAAGTTCAACCGGCTCATCCCGCCCGAACTCGACCGCATCACGCTGAAAGCGATCTCCAAGCACCCGGAGGATCGTTACCAGACGGCGGAAGAGTTCGTCGCGGATTTACGCGCGCTCGGTTTCCACTTCTCCGAGTTGGACGACACGCGCACGCCGAGCATGACCTCCTATTCCTCCGGCGCGTATCACACCAACGCTCATCGAGCGACTTCGCTCACGACGCTCTCGGACAACCTGCGCCGCCCGCGCCTCTCTATCGCCACGGTGATCATCGTCGTCGCAGTGCTGATGGGCGGCACGTGGGGCGCGAACCGCTTGCTGCGCCCCACGCCGCACATGCCTTCCGCCCCGGCGCAGGCGGAATACGACCTCGGCACGAATCTGCTGCGCGCGGGCGCGTACTATCAGGCCAGCACGCACCTGCGTTATGCCACGGAACTCGACGACAAATTCGTGCTGGCGCACGCGCGTCTGGCCGAAGCGTTGACCGAACTGGACAACGACGACGACGCGAAGGATTCGATGCTGCGCATTGATTCGCATGCCGTCGAACGCGACAACCTCTCGCAAGTGGACACGCTCCGGCTCGATGCCATCCGCGCCACGATCACGCGCGATTACGCTCGCGCCGTGCGCGCTTATCAAGAGATCGCGCGCCTGTTGCCCGACCGCGCAGACACCTACGTCGATCTCGGTCGCGCCCACGAGAAGATGGAGCAGAGCAAGCTGGCTATCCAGAGTTACGTCGAAGCGACGAACCGCGATCCGAAACAGGCCACGGCCTACCTGCGCATCGGCATCCTCTACGCGCGCAACGGGAATACTCCCAGCGCCAACGCCGCGCTCGACACCGCCGAAAAGATCTATAAAGAATTCGCCAACAACGAAGGCCAGACCGAAGTGCTGCACCGTCGCGGCTCTCTCCTGCGCGCCATCGGACAACTCGACGAGGCGCGCACGCAGTTGGAGCAAGCTCTGGAGATGGCGAAGGCGGGCGGCAACGTCGCGCAGCGCATCAACACGCTCTTACAGTTGAGCGCGGTTGCCACCAACAAGAACGACGCGGCGGGCGCGCAACGCTACGCGCGCGAAGCCGTCGAGTTGGCGCAGAAGAACGACATGGGAAACCTCGTCGCGCTCGGCAACGTCGATCTCGGCCTGACCTTTCAGGCGAAGGATAAATATGCGGAGGCCGAACAATATCTGAGGCAGGGACTCGATTTCGCCCGCAGGTACAACGCGCGCCGCGCCGAAGCGAAGGCGCTCGGCAACCTCGGCAGCGTCTATATCAAGCAGGGCAAGACCGACGAAGGCATCCGCTACGTGGAACAGGCGCGCGCCTTCTATCAAGCGGGCGGCTACCGCAAAGAGGAAGCACAAGCCCTCGCCATGCTCGGTCGGGCTAAACGCCAGAAGGGAAACTATGCGGAAGCCCTCGCCGACTGCCAGCAAGTGCTCCAACTCTCCGAACAGGTCAACGACCCGACGCTCATCTCCGCGGCTCATGTTGAACTGGGCAACGTCCTCGCCCATCAGGAGAACTACATAGACGCCCTGCATCATTTCGAAAAGAGTTACCAGATACAGAAGTCGCTGGGGCTTGAAATCTACGCCGGTTACAGCCTGCACAACCGTAGCGAAATGCTCTGGCGTCTGGGTCGTTACCAGGAGGCGCGGGAGATGCTGAGTCAGGCGTTGGCGATTGCCGAGAAGCCCGGCAAACAGCATGAGGAACTGCTGGCGCACAGTTATTTGACGCAGGCGCAAATCGCTTTGAGCGAGAGCCGCTACGGCGAGGCGCAGGCGAAAAGCGAGCAAGCCCTGAACGCCGCGGGCGACTCGAACAAGTCGCTGGCCGTCGAGGCCAAGCGCACGCTCGGTCTGGCGCAGAGTTCTTCGGGCGCGACGGCCAAGGGGAAACTCTGGTGCGAAGAGGCACTGGCTACGGCCAAACTCACCGGCGACCCCTGGCTCATCTCCTGTTCGGTGCTGGCTCTGGCAAAAGCGCAGCTTGCACATGGCGAGGCGGCTGCCGCACGCGAGAGCGCGCAGGAAGCGCAGGCGAGTTTTGCCCGCGCCGGGCAGAAGGTTTCAGAATGGCGCGCGTGGTTCGTGGCGGCACGTGCCAGCCAGCGCGAGGGCGATCCGGCGGCGGCGCGGGATTACGCCGCGCGCGCGACCAATTTACTGGCGGAACTCCAACAGACGTGGGGAGCAGCCGCATTTGAAGTTTATCAGGCGAGGCCGGATGTTCAACTTTGCCGCAAGCAACTCACTGAGCTATCCGCCGGAGTTCGATAAATTTGTCACTTGGTTTAACGCGAAAGGAAACGGACATGAACGATCCTGAAGATAACGAGCAACCGCCGGAGACTGACGATCAATCGCCTCCTGCCACCGACGATACGCAGGAGGACACCTCCGACGGT
>DASWNS010000253.1:0-12202 GCA_036399115.1 Pyrinomonadaceae bacterium
GGACTCTCCATCGCCTGGTCCGTCGCCGAATACCTGCACGACTCTCCCGAACACGCGGCCAAGACGCTCTTCGCCACGCACTACCACGAACTGACCGAACTGGCCGAGCGGCTTCCCGGCGCGCAGAACTATCAGATTCGCGTCGCCGAACGCGAAGGCGAAGTCATCTTCCTCTATAAGCTCGAACGCGGGCGCGCGTCGAAGTCTTACGGCATCGAAGTGGCGCGGCTCGCGGGTCTGCCGCCGCAAGTGCTCACGCGCGCACGCGATGTCCTGCAACGCCTCGAACGATACGAACTCGACGTGTTCGCCGAAACCGCCAAAGCCGCCGCAGGCATCTCGCAGGCGGGAAGCGCGCAGGGGTTGGAAGCGCGCCCCTCGGAAAAGAACGGCGGCGATGCGCTGGAAAAGAACGGCGGCGATGCTCTGGGACAGGCGGCGCGGCGCGCGGGGCGGCGCGCTCTGGCGGCGCAGTCCACGCTCTTCGACACCGTCAATCAAGGCTTGCTTGACGAGTTGCGCAGCGTTGATGTAGAAAACCTTTCGTCCGAAGAAATTCGTACTCTCCTGAAAAACATACGCACGCGAATCGTTTGAGCAGACCACACGCCAGTTTGTCCTCCGCGCCCGGTCGCCGCTCGCCAGCGTCCCTCTGCCGTGCCGTCTCTAATTTTCGCGCGCCCATCGGTCATCCCTCTTTCGCGCCCACGCTTGTTTTCGACAAACCACAGAACTCTCTTTTTCGTAGTATGAACCCTGATGACTGACAAACTTACTTCACTCACGCTGGAACAGAAGATCGGGCAACTGCTCTACATCGGTCTGCCGGGAGCCGAATTTGACGCCGACACGCGCGCGCTCGTCGCAGACGTGCAACCGGGCGGCGTCATCATCTTCGGGCGCAACGTGACCGCGCCCGAACAGTTGCGCAGGCTGCTCGATAGCGTACGCGAAACGGTGCGCGTCGAACCGCTGCTCGGCATCGATCAGGAAGGCGGCCTCGTGGACCGCCTCCGGCGCATCTGCACGCCGATGCCCTCCGCGCGCACCATACGCCAGCACGGCGATCTCGCCGCCGCACGCGCGCTCGGCAAACTCACGGGCGAAGCCCTGCGCCTCCTCGGCTTCAATATGAACTTCGCGCCTGTCCTCTCGATCATGACCGACGACCGCGACCTGCTCACGAACGGGCTATATTCGCGCTCCTTCGGTCGCTCTCCCGGCGAAGTGCTCGGCTATACAATGGTCTACCTGCGCGGGCTGCAAGGGGAAGGGTGTCTCGGTTGCGCCAAGCATTTTCCGGGCATCGGCGCGGGCGAGGTTGACTCGCACGAAGAGATGCCGATCATCAATCTCTCGCACGAAGATTTGATCGCGCAAGACCTCGCGCCCTACATCGAACTCTTTCAACGCGAAGACAACATGGTGCATGCCGTGATGGTGAGCCACGGAGGCTTTCCCAAAGTTGATCTCAGGCGCGGCACGGCGGGCGGACGCCTCATCCCCGCTTCGATCAATCCGCAGATCGTCACGAGGTTACTGCGCGAAGAACTCGGCTACACGGGGCTTGTCGTCACGGACGATCTTGAGATGGGCGCGATTGCGCGTCATTACGAGATCGAGGAGACGGTGCGGCGCGCCATCGAAGCGGGCGAAGATATGTTGCTCATCTGCGCGCGTCCAGACCTGATCCGGCGCGGCTTCGCTTCCCTGCTACAGGCCGCACGCGACGGAGTTCTCACCGAAGAGCGCATCAATGCCTCGCTCGCACGCATCTCACATTTCAAGACTTTGATCCAACCGCCGCTCCCCTTCGATGCGACGCGCCTTGCCGGAATCTCCGATGCAGTCGCTGCGCTCAATCGCAAACTCAATTACACCTATGGAGGCAAAATTTAATGCGAATCGGAAATTCGGATGGGAGCCGGAGAGAGAGGCGCAAGGCGATGCGCAATCATAAAATTTTATTCAACTCGTGCTCCCTGCTCGTCGTGCTGTGCCTGTTGATTTCCGGCGCGTCCTGCCGCCGCGCGGGCGGCGACGCGTTCGTGATGGTGCTCGAAGCCAGCGCGAAGACGCTCAATCCTCTGCGCGGAACCGATGCGGCCAGCGAGCGTTATCGCCAACTGATGTTCAACTCGTTGATGCGGAAAAACGAACAGTTCGACTACGTCGGCGAGTTGGCCTCGAACGTGCAAACGAGCGCGGATGGCATGTCCGTCACTTTCACCTTGCAGGACAACGTGAAGTTTCACGACGGCAAGCAGATGACTTCCGCCGACGTGAAATACACCTTCGATCAACTGCTCGCCTCCGACTCGCCGAAGGCCGTGCCCTTCTTTGAGGGGACAGGCGACAGCAAAAAACCGCTCGTCGCCTCGGTCGAAGCGCCGGACGCGCGCACCGTCGTCTTTCGCCTGAATCGCCAGTGGCTTGAGTTGTTCGCAAATTTGATCCCCATCGCCATCATTCCCGAAGGCACTTTTGAGACGCAGGCGCAGAAGCCGCTCGGCACGGGCGCGTTCAAATTCGCACGCTTCGACGAATCGCAGCAGGTCGTCGATCTCGAAGCCCACGACAATTACTGGGAAGGCGCGCCCAACATCAAACACCTGCGCGTGAAAGTCCTGCTCGACGCCAACACGCAGCAAGCCGAACTCGTCGCGGGGCGCATCGATCTCGCCATCAACACGGCTCTCTCACCCGACGCTTACGTCAACCTCGCCAAAAATCCGAATCTTCAACTCGTGCAATCGCCCGGCGTCAACGTGCAGTACATAGGCTTCAACACCGAGAGCGCGCCGGTCAACAACCCGCGCGTGCGCCAGGCGATTGCCTACGCTATTGACCGCGAGAGCATCGTCAAGAATCTACTGCAAGGACAGGCGCGCATCGCTCATTCGATCCTCCCGCAGGAGTCGTGGGCTTATTCGCCGGAGCAAAAAACCTACTCTTACGATCCGGCGCAGGCGAAGAGACTTCTGGACGAAGCGAACTTTCCAGACCCCGACGGCGATGGTCCAAAGATGAGATTTGAGCAACCGCTGAGTTTCAAAATTTCCGCGAGCAATACGGTCGTGCGTCAATATGTGGGAGTGATGCAGAATTCGCTGCGAGAGGTGGGGATTCCGGTCAACATTGAAACGCTCGAAGACAACACGCTGCGGGAAGCGCAAAGGAACGGGCAGTATCAACTCGTCGCCGGTCGTTGGGTGGGCGGCAATCAAGACCCGATCTTCCTGCGCGATCTCTTCACATACCTGACGGGCGGAAACTTCAATCGCGGACGCTATCGCAACGCCGAACTCGACGAGATACTGGGCGAAGCCGTGACGACCGCCGACCGCGCCAAAGCCAGGACGCTCTACGCGCAGGCGCAGGATTTGATCAGCCGCGAAATGCCGATGTTCCCGCTCTGGTACGCCAATAACATGGTCATCGCGCGCAGGAACATCGGCAATATCAAGGTCGCACCGGGCGCGGATTGGACTTTCGTGCGAAACCTGACGGTGAGCAAGTAACGAAGTAATCAACACTCGTCCCTCGTCCCTCGTCCGTTGCCTGTGACGCTCGCGTGCGTGGCTCAAGATACGCTTGAACGCCTGACCACCGACAACGGGCGAGTGACGACGAACCACTGACCGCTGACAGTTTTTTTCACCCTGCGCTTGTTATCGTCTCCTCCAACACACGCCAACTGACCACGCCTTCGCGTAGCAAACGCGCCTCGTCTCCGCTGACATCGAGCACGGTTGAAGCCTCTTCCGTCTGCGTCACGCCGCCGTCAATGATGAGGGCGAGTTCCGTGGGAAAAGATCGCAGCACCTCTCCGGCTGCGCGTGCGGGCGGCTCTCCCGCCAGATTCGCGCTCGTCGCCGTGAGTGCGCCGCCGCAGGCGCGTACCAGTGCGCGCACCGCTTCATCTGCGGGGAGGCGCAGGCCGATAGTTCCTGTGCCCGCCGTCAACTCCGTGGGCAAGTCGGCGTGCGCGCGCACAACCAGCGTCAACGCGCCCGGCCAATGTCGCGCGCACAGGGCGTCGAACAATTTCCCGAGGCGCGGGCTAAAGCGCGCGACTTCGGAAGCATCGCTGATGACGAGCAGGATCGGTTTGCCGTCGTCTCTCCGCTTCAACGCGCGCAGTTGTCGCAGCGCGTCACGATTGAAGGGGTCTGCGCCGAGTCCGTAGAAGGTATCGGTGCGAAAGGCGATGACGCTTCCCGCTTTGACGAGTGCGGCGGCGCGCTCGCGAGTCTCCTGTGAATCTCGCAAAATCATTTTGACAATTTCGCTCCTGCGGATCATTAACGGTCAGGGCGATACCGGCTTATGTGTTGGGAGCGTCGTTAAGTCGGCATCGAAGGTCTTGATCGCTTCAAGAATCGTCTCGACCGCGCGGACGTAAAAGACCGGTTGGATGTTTTCAAAATCGTCGGTCGGCCTGTGATAGTCTCTGTGATCCTCAACTCCGAAATAGATAAAGGGAATTTTCGCGCGATGAAAAGCGACGTGGTCGGACTGTCCGGTCCAGTTCTGCTGCGGCGGCAGGTCTGGTGAGTCGTGTCCTAACAGAAGTTTGACGGTTGCGCCCGCCCTGACTTTTTCCAGAGAGGGCTTGAGAAAGGGGTAATGGTGTGTGCCCGCCGCGTAGAGTTCGTTGCGCTCGTTGCGGCTGATCATGTCGAGGTTCACGTTCAGGATGATGGAGCGGATGTCCACGGGCGGCTCGCTCACAAATTTACGCGCACCGCCGCCGCTGCCCTCCTCTGCATCGAAGGCGACGAATATGATGGAATGCGCCGGACGATGCTTCGAGAAATACTTGCCGAGGGCAAACAGCGCGGCAGTGCCCGAAGCGTTGTCGTCCGCCCCGTTATACAGTTCCCCGTTGTGCACGCCCAAGTGGTCGTAGTGCGCCGTGACGACGAGATAACGATGGGGGAAAGTCTTGCCCCTGATATACCCGACGACGTTGGCGCCCTTCCGTTCGCCGCTCGCGTTCGGCTCGGTAAAAGTGAAAAACTGTAGAGGCGAAGCGGAGTAGAATTCGAGGCCGGACTGTCTGAATCTTCGTGCGACATAATCGCGCGCCTTCGCCCCGCCCTCCGTGCCAGCCTTGCGCCCGCCCATCGCCTCTGAGGAAAGCGTCTCTACATCGCGCAAGAGTTGCCCGGCATCGAACAGGCGGGAACGCGGAGCAGCGGGCGGAGTCTGGCGTTGCACTTGTGGTGATGTCGCCTGTTGCCCCGACGCAAATGTCGAGAGCAGCGCGCACCAAACGACGAAGTTAAATAGCAGTTTCATAGTTATCTTTTACACCTTCATTCCGTGCGAAGCGGCGTCCGGCAGAAACGGCGACGCATCCATTCTACGGTTTCATCAACTCAATTTATTCAGTAGAGAGCGTAGCACGCAAGGCTGTAGAGCAAGTAAGCCGTGCGCGGGTTGCGTGGCGGGAAATATTGGCATTGACCGGGGCGGCGTCTTTCGCTAAGCTCACGCCTCAATTCCCGGAAGCAAGCGACGGCGACGGAGAGTTCCTGATCACACCAAAATTCTTAAAAGGAATCTAAGAAACAATGCGGAAGATTGCTGCGGTTGTCTGCCTGTTCTTCTCTTTAACCTTTGTCGTGTGCGCGCAGGACAAGAGCCGTGCATGGTTGAACGGCAGTTGGGAAGGCACCGGATACCAGATGGATACGGCCACGACATGGACGGTGAATTTCAGTGCGCGCGGCAGGCGTTTCTCGATTGAGTATCCATCGCTCAAGTGTAGCGGAACGTGGAGGCTCTTGCGGGTCAACGCGCAGCGGGCAATATTTAGAGAGCGGATAACGGTCGGGCAGGGTGAATGTGTGGATCGAGGCGTGGTGACTATCGAGCGTTTGAACGGGCGGCAAATCGCTTACAGGTTCTCCTACGCGGGGAGCACTCAGGTATCTGCGTCGGCCATCCTTAACCGGAAGAAATGAGGCCGCCGAAATTGCGTCTACGCTTCAAGGCGTAACCTTGAAGGGGAGGTCGAATCAATGAAACGACGTTTGAGTGTGTGTCTCGCCTGCCAACTCTTGTTGGCCGTCTCCGTCGCGGCGCAGGTGCGTGACAAGGATCAATGGCCGTCGTTCAGGGGGCAACAGGCTGCGGGGGTTGCGGAGGGTCAGGGTTTGCCCGAACGATGGGACGGCGAGCGCGGCGCGAACGTTAAATGGAAGACCAAAATTCCCGGCCTCGCACATTCGAGTCCGGTCGTGTGGGGGGATCGAGTCTTCGTCACCACCGCCGTCAGCAGTCGCGGTCAGGACAACTTCCGGCATGGCCTGTACGGCGACGGCACGGCCTCCGAAGACCGCTCGCTCCATCGCTGGAAGCTATACGCGCTCGATAAGAAGAGCGGGAAGGTTCTCTGGGAGAGAACTGCTTACGAAGGCGTCCCGCGCGAGAAACGACACATCAAGGCGAGCTATGCCAACGCCACGCCCGCGACAAATGGCCGCTACGTCGTCGCCTTCTTCGGCTCACAGGGCTTATATGCTTTCGACATGCAGGGGCGTCTCGTCTGGAAGAGAGACTTCGGCGTGCTGAACGCAGGCGCGTATGATGCGCCTGATTACGAATGGGGCACGGCCAGTTCGCCCATCATTTATAAAGAGATGGTGATCGTTCAGTGCGACACGCAGGGCGAGTCGTTTCTGCACGCCGCCAGCCTCAAGACCGGCAAGACGATCTGGAAGACTCCGCGCACGGAACTTCCCTCGTGGGGCACGCCGACCATCTATCCCGGCAAGTCGCGGGTGGAACTGATCACCAACGCGTCGAATTTCATACGCGGCTACGATCCGGAGACGGGCAAAGAATTGTGGCGGCTCGGCGGCAGTTCAAAGATCACCGCTCCGACGCCTGTGTTTTCCGGCGACTTGATCGTCGTGGCGAGCGGTCGTCGCCCCGAAGCCCCGATCTTCGTCATACGCGCGGGCGCAAACGGCGACATCACGCTGCCCGCCGGGCAAAGCTCGAATCAACACATCGCCTGGAGCAAGCAGGCGCGCGGCTCTTACATGCCGACGCCCCTCATCTACGGCAACTATCTCTACGTGCTGTCGAATCAGGGAGTCTTCGATTGCTACGATTTGAAGACGGGAGCGGAGATCTACCGGGAGCGTATTCAGCATCGAGGCGGAGGGTTCAGCGCATCGCCCGTCGCCGCCGATGGGAAGATCTATCTACCGGGTGAGGACGGAGACATGTTCGTCGTACGTGCGGGCGCGAAGTTCGAGTTGCTGGCGACAAACCCGATGGGCGAGTTGATGATGGCGACTCCGGCCATCTCTTCCGGCATGATGTTCGTGCGCACGCAGCACCACCTCTTCGCACTCAGCCGCACAACCCCTTAGCGACAGCTTGAAGATTCACCTGCGCGTCGAAAACAGATGAGGAGAGCGGCCACGAAAACCGCTCTCCTCATTCTATGTGCGCCCGTGCCGGAGACTACGGCGCGGGCAAAGGCTGCCAACTGAACGCGCCGTTGTAGGCCGAGTTGCTCGTCAGGTTGACTTGTAAACTGCCGTCCGCCTCCATCAGATAAATATCCTGATAACCGTTCTGGTAGACGATGAAACCGATCTGTGTGCCGTCGGGCGACCAGCGCGGCTCGTAAGAGTCGTACGCCGTAGTGAGTTGCGCATGGTTCAGGCCGTCCGCGCCTACGACGTGGACGGTCGAGGAACTATCGGCGTAACTGCTATAAGCGAGTTTCGTCCCGTCGGGCGACCAATCCGGCTCGAAGTTGAAAGGCGGGTTAGGGAGCACGTTGCCCGTGTTGGACACGTTGGTCTGGTCACTTCCGTCTGCGTCCATCACGTAGATTTCGGAACCGTTGAAGCCCCATCTGACGAAAGCTATCCGGGTTCCGTCCGGCGACCAGACGGGCGTATCGTCTCCGGCGGTCGTAGTGAGCCGCACACGGTCTGTCCCGTCGGCGTCCATGACGTAGATGTTCGGGTCGCCGTCGCGGCTGCTGACGTAGGCGATCTTGCTGCCGTCGGGCGACCATGCAGGCAGGTAAGAAGTCCCGGTCGGGTCTTGGGAAAGATTGGTCAGGCCGGTGCCGTCGGCGTTGACGACGAAGACATCGGAGTTATATTCCGTGTCGTAACTCGTGAAGGCGAGCTTCGTGCTGTCGGGCGACCACGTATGATAGTAAGAGTCTACCGAGGTGGTGAGCCGTGTCTGGTTCGAGCCGTCCGCGTTCATCAAGTAGATCTCCGACTGGCCGTCGCGGTAGCTGATGAAAGCGATCTTCGTGCCGTCGGGCGACCAGCGCGGCTCGTCGCTGTCCAATGTTTTCTCCGTCAGGCTCGTTTGCGCGCTGCCGTCGCCGTCCATCACGAATATCTGCATGGTCACTCCGCGATAACTGCCGTAGGCGAGTTTGCCGTCGGCGGCGGGCGTCGGAGCGGGAGACGGAAGACCCGGCTGCCAGTTGAGAAGGAGCGCGCCGGGGCAGGCCGACGCGTCGTACACATCCAGAGCGATGTAGTAGACGGTGTTTGCCGTCGCGTTGAAAGAGACGAGGCTGTGGACATCGAATGGCACATCGTCGTTGCTCACCACCTCTGTGAGTGCGCCGAGGCTGCCGCCCGTGTAGACGCCGAGCACCGTGTCAGCATGCCCGCACGTGTTGCCCGTGCTGCCGTCGGTGTCGAAGGTTACGTTGCCGCCCGCTGCGGGCTGCCAGCGATACCAGACGGAGAATCCGGCGGCGTGCTGCGCGTGATCAGGTTCACCGACCTCCCCGGTCGCGTAGGTGTTATTGACGCTCACGCTCCCTGAGCCGCCGATGAGTTCCAGAGCATCCGCGAAATCGTCATTAGATAGTGGCGGAGTGGGCGTCGGCGTAGGAGTGGGTGTCGGCGTCGGGGTGGGCGTCGGCGTGGGTGCGGAAGAGGGCACGAAGCCCCAGCACGAAGCTGAACTGTCCGACGACTCAAAGGTCAGCCGGGTAACGTTGCTGCCGTCGGCATCGATCACGTAGATGTCGAAGATGTAAGCAGTGCCGGTGTAGCTCTGGTAGGAAAGCTGCGTTCCGTCGGGCGACCACGCGGGACTATGATCGATGGTCGCATCGTTCGACAGGCGCGTGATGTCGCTCCCGTCGGCGTCCATCAGGAAAATATCGCTCTGTGCGCCGATGTCGCTGCTGAAAGCGATCTTTGTCCCGTCGGGCGACCACACCGGCACGGAGTTGTTCCGGTTGTTGCTCGTGAGGCTCGTCTGGTCGCTGCCGTCCGAGTCCATGACGAAGATTTCCGATGAGCCGTCACGGTAGCTCCTGAAGACGATCTGCGTGCCGTCAGGCGACCAGGCGGGATCGAAGTCGCCGCTCGTTTCGGTGGTCAGGCGCGTGCGGTTACTGCCGTCGGCATCCATGACGTAGATGTCGTGGTTGAGTCCGGAGCCGTAACTGACAAAAGCGATCTTCGCGCCGTTTGGCGACCACGCGGGGCTGTAATCAAACGCGGTGTTATTGGTCAGCCGGGTTTGTTCGTTGCCGTAGGGGTTCATCACGTAAATCTCGCCGATGCCGATTCCGCCGCTCGCGTCGCGGTCGCTGACGAAGGCGATCTTCGTGCCGTCGGGCGACCAGGTTGGCTCCGCATCGCTGGCCGAATTGTTGGTGAGTCGCGTCTGCTGGCTGCCGTCAGGATTCATGATGTAAATCTCCTGATTGCCGTCGCGCTCGCTCGTGAATGCGATCTTGCTGTCGGGCGTCGGAGTCGGCGTCGGGTCAGGAAGTGTGAGGAGCGTGGCCGAGTAGTTGTTCCATAGATTAAGCGCGGGAAACGCGGAGGGCGCGGCAGCGACGCTTGCATGGCTTGAGGCGTGTTTGACGTGCGCCGAGTGCGGGAGGTTCAGGGGATAGACTGACGCCGCGAAACAGTTCAACAGGATCGCCAGCGTGAGAGTTAAGCTGGTGAGACGCTTTACGAGATATGAGGTAGACATCCTTTTTTTCTCCTTTGTCGTGAGGTTAATTGATGAGTGTGCCGCGTCGCTTCGAGGTTTCGACTGCGCGGCGCAAGTTTCCTTGATCGTAAAGCCACACGTCGTTCGTCTTGCCGGCGCACGGAGCTTTGAGCCGGCGTGATGCGGGTCAACATCCGTGCTTCGACACACGCGCGTGCACGCGAGATGTCAGAACACAATTGGTTTTCTGGCTTGGAACGCCTCGGAAACAGTGAGGTGGCGGCGTTCCTGTTCGACTAGCGGGGCGCGATTCTGACATGCGAAATGGCAGGTTGCAGGCTTTCTCGCCGGCGACCGACACTTCGCCCCTTCTACTTGAGCAACAATAAACTTCGTTCTTGGTTTCGGGAGAGGAAGATGTATTTGATGCTTGAAAACTCGTTCGAGCTTTCGTCGTACTGGCGACGGTAACGTTAAGGATTCTAGTCTCTTAACGAGAAATGTCAAGATAAATGATTAACGCGTACGGCTTCCCGGCGGGTCGGCGTCCGGGTAAGAACCGACGTGTGTGAACTTCACCAGCCGGAGCCGTCCGTTGCGCCATTCGTAGTAATAAATTCCGCTCGCGCCGTATCGTTCCTCGTTCGCCGCGCCGATGTTCGGACGCCCGACCACACGCAGCAACCTGCTGTTCGCGCGATACATCCACGGCTCTTCGCCTTCGGGCGGTTCATAATCGCCGACGATGCCCGTCCAACCCGTCAACTCGTTCGGGAAGAAGGCACGCCCCGTGCGCGCATCAATGATCGAGATGATCGAACAACCCGTGCCGCAACCGGCGGAGGCGAGCGTGTAATGACCCGCGAAGTTGACGCCCTCTTCTTTAACCTGTTGCCCCAGAAGCGTCCGGTACTTGCGCGCTAAAGCATGGCTGCGAAGATTCAGCGGCATGACTTTTCCCCGCCACACGGCGACCGCGTAACGCTCGAAGCGCGGCTCAGTGCTCTTCTCCTGCGCCCGGCTATGACCCGGCAAAGACAGGAGCAGGAGCGCGAACACAAAGAGAATTTTCTTACGTCTCAACATACTTTTTTTCATCTCAATCTGATGCGGAGGCAGCGTGTCTCAGGCGGCGACTTTGCGCGCTCAGACCTTCACCCAGTGAATATCTACCACGGGGCTGTTCACGTCTTTCAACGATCTCAGTTCAATCACAAACCCGTTCTTCAATCTCCACACATGCGAGACGGAGATGCTGTTATCCGAAGTCTCTTTCGCCGCGCCGTGCTTTTCGGTCAACTTCTTTAACCATGTCTCGAACACCTCCTTCTGCTTGTCATAAGCGTAAACTCCCACGACCACGTCTATCGCCCCCGCCTCCTTTTCGAAGTAGACGCGTGCGCGTCCCTCAAGGCTGTTGAACGTACCCGTCCAGACGAGTTGCGTCTCGTCGTCTTTGGTCGCGCGGACGGGACGCGCGCCGGTCTTTTCAATCGCACGCTTCACGTCCTGAAAACCCATCCCCCATTTGATCTCAGGAAAGTCTTTGAACAGGTCGGAGGGCTGAAGCATCGGCTCATCACCGCCGACCTGTCTGCCGGACGACTGTGACGACTGTATGGCAGACGCGTCTGCTGCTTGGAAGACGCAGGCAAAACATACTATAAACACCAGACGCCGCATGAATTTTTGATAGCTTCGCATACAAGTTTCTCCCCTCCATAAACACTCTACACCGAAAGGGCGGAGGTTTTGAAGAAGTTTGAACGTCGTGCGAAGCGTCTTTCATCAGCGGCGTCGGGAATAGACCGGAAGGAGCCTCGACATTCATAAGCCTTCAAAGGAAGAACTGCTCGCGGCGGCGGGGCGGACTGTGCCGGACGTGATCGCGCCGGACTTGCGCGTGCTGTTCTGCGGCATCAACCCCGGACTCTACACGGCGGCGACCGGCTACCACTTCGCCCGTCCCGGCAACCGCTTCTGGCCTGCGCTCTATACGAGCGGCTTCACACGCAGGTTGCTCTCGCCCGCAGAGGAGCACGAACTTCTGACGGACGGTTACGGCATCACCAACGTCGTCGCCCGCGCGACTGCGACTGCCGCCGAGTTGTCCGCAGAAGAGTACGTCGAGGGCGGTCGGCGGCTCAAAGCGAAGGTGCGACGTTATCGCCCGAAGTTCATCGCGGTGCTTGGCGTCGGCGCATACCGGACGGCGTTCGACCGACCGAAGGCCACGCTC
>DASWNS010000254.1:0-2048 GCA_036399115.1 Pyrinomonadaceae bacterium
CGAGCCGAGCACGACGATGGCGCGCTCCTTCAAAGCGCGCATAACCGCCGTATCGCGCCCGTGATAGTAAGGCGACTCCTGCTGGCGATAAGAGGCTTCGTGTTCTTCGTCCACGATGATGATGCCGAGGTCTGCGACGGGCGCGAAGATCGCCGAGCGCGTGCCGATTACGACGCGCGCCTCGCCGCGCCTGATGCGGCTCCATTCGTCGTAACGCTCGCCCGTCGTGAGCGATGAATGAAAGATCGCCACGGCATCGCCGAAGTGCGCGCGCAGGCGGCGGGAGAAGACGGGCGTGAGGGCGATCTCAGGGACGAGCATCATGGCGGCGCGACCGAGTTTGAGCGCGGTGCGCATGGCGCGAATGTAGATTTCGGTCTTGCCGCTGCCCGTGACGCCGTGCAGGAGGAAGGCCGCGTAGGCGCGTTCGGCATGGAGCGCAGTTTCGATCTCGCCGAAGGCCGCCGCTTGTTCCTCCGTCAGCGTGAATTCCTCCCGCTCCGGCAGACGCGCATGTGCCAGCGGGTCGCGGCGCACTTCGCGCACAAAGACTTCCACGACGCCGCGCCGTTCGAGCGTCTGAATGGACGAGACGGACGCCTGCGCCGCGTCGAGCAACTCTGCAAACAGCATCTCTCCGTTCGCTTCGATGAGCGCGCCGACGATGCGCTCCTGCGCGGCGTTGAGCGCGCGCGCGCCTTCGCCCGCGTGCTGTTCCAGTGGGAGCAGGCGCACGGCCTTGCGACGCTTGGCGCGCGCCTGTGCGGTGCGCGCGCGATGCGTGATCTTGATCCAGCCGTGCGCGTCGAGTTGGCGCGCGAGGGTCTGGGCGCGCGTCTGTCCGAAGTGTGTGGCGAGGCTGCGGAGCGTCGTCTCGCTTTCGTCGGCGATGATTTGCAGGGCGCGAGCTTTGTGCGTGGCGGCGCGGCGCACGGGGAGGCGCGCTAGTTCGTCGCGGCCTTCGGCGGTGGCGGTCAAAATCTGTTCGACGGTCGAGTTGAGTCCGGCGGGCAGCGCGGCTTTGAGCACTTCGCCCCACGGCGCGGCGTAGTAGTCTGCGATCCAGCGCGTGAGTTCCAACACGTCCTCGGAGATGAGCGGTTCGGCGTCGAGCAAAGCCTCCGCTTCTTTGATCTCCGATTCTTCCAACTCGACGCCCGCTTCCAACTCCGCGTGCAGCGCGACGATATAGGCCGTCAACAACTTGCGTCCGAAAGGCACGAGCAGGCGCGCGCCGACTTGCGCCTCTTCGCGCAGGGCGAGCGGCAGGCGGTATGTGAACGTCTGCGCGACGCGCAGCGGCACGGCCACCTCCGCGTATTGCAGCGCAGAGGTCTTAACGCTCACGTCGGGCGCGTTAGTCGCATCGGGTTCAGGGGTGGGAAGTAAAACTGTCGAACTTTGCACGGCGAGTTAAATTAGCTTGAAGCGACGAAAAGGGGAAGCGGCGAAAGTATGCCCGGATGTCACGCCCGGACTGTTGCGGAAACTCTCGATGGCGGCGGTCTGGATGCAAACTGCGCCCTCAACGCTCCGCGAGCAGGGCGCGCACCTTTTTCATGTCCTCCCAGACTTCGCGTTTCTTCGTCGGGTCGCGCAGCAGGTAGGCGGGGTTGAAGGTGGGCATGAGTTGGCTGCCCTGATAGACGTGAAATTCGCCGCGCATCTGCGAGATCGGTTTCTTCGTGCGGAGCAGTGCGCGCGTCGGCGTGTTGCCGAAGGCGACGACGACTTCGGGGCGCACCACGGCGAGTTCACGATGCAGGTAAGGCGTGAAGAATGCGAGCACGTCGGGCGTCAACTCGTCGCCGCTTGAGATCATCTTGACGGTGTTGGTGAGATAACAGTCGGCGCGTTTGAGTCCGATGGCGGAGAGAATGCGCCCGAGCATGTCGCCCGCCGGACCCATGAACGGTTTGCCGCTTGCGATGTCGGGCGCGCCGGGCGACTCGCCGACGACGGCGACGCGTGCGCCCGGTTGCCCTTCGCCGAAGATGTAGATGCGGTCTTTGAACTGCGGGTGCAGTTGCGCGCGTTGGAGAAGCTCG
>DASWNS010000255.1:0-3503 GCA_036399115.1 Pyrinomonadaceae bacterium
GGCTGCGGATTATTTCACTCAAACACTAGCTGTCTGGCGCAACATCAATGACCCCGTCAGCGAATCCCGTGCCCTCAGAAAGCTCGGCATGATCTACAGCCTTCAAGGGAGTAAAAAAGAGGCGCTTGCGAACTTGGAGCAGGCGATTACATTGACTAAAACCGTAGCCGCTCCGGAATTCAGGGCCGCCTTGTTGTCCCATATCGGCTTAGTCTACAACTCTCTAAGTGATTACCGGCAGGCGCTTGATTATCACCAGCAGGCTCTTGCGTTGAATCGCTCGGCGGGGAATGTGCAAGGGATTTCCAGTGCACTCACGAGCATCGGAAGCACGTATGAGAGCCAGGGCGATTTCCAACAGGCGCTCGGTTTCTACCGACAGGCCATTGATGTTCGGGAACGTATGAGGTCTGCCGCGCGTGTGGAAGAACTCCAATTGGGTATCGCGGGGCAGACGGCCAACATTTATCAATACGCCATCAAGCTCTGCGTGCAATTGAACCACACGGCACAAGCCTTTGACTTGAGCGAGAGTGCCAGAGCGCGCAGCCTGCTTGACCAACTGGGGAACGCACGCATTAGCCCGCTTGGCACCACCGATCCACAGCTTCTCCAACAAGAACAGACATTGCGAGCCGAGATCAGCACCCTGGAACGGCAAGCCATGGACGAGCGTGACACAGCTCAACCCGGTACGGAAACCTCACCAGCGAAACGGCAGATACAACTGAACACGCTGCAAGCGAAATACGACGAACTGCTGACCCGGCTCAAAGTTACTAACCCTGAGTATGTCGCGATGCGCACGGTGGCTCCGCTCACGTTGGCGGAGATTCAGAGGCTGCTGGACAAAGATACGACGCTGCTCTCGTACTTCACCACGTTCGACAAGACCTTCGCCTTTATTATCACGCGCGACTCATTCCACGCCGTTTCGCTCCCGGTTCGCGAGAGTGAGTTGCGCGTGGCCGTCCAAACGTTCCGCAGCTTCGCCAGCCTCGACGACCTTCACCCACAGGAACTCAGGCGGCTTCACGGCTGGCTCATAAAGCCAATCAAGCCGTACCTCAAGACCGAGGCTGTGAGCGTCATCCCCCACGGGGTTCTAAACTATTTGCCTTTCGCAACTCTTACGGATGGACAGCGATACTTTGGCGATGAGCACCGGCTCTCCTACCTGCCCAGCGCCAGCGTTCTGCCATTCATACAGCAGAAGCGTAAATTAAGTGGGGGCAACCTGCTGGCTCTCGCGCAGAGCAGCCCTCCCGGCCTCCCTGTCTTACAGTACGCCGACAGCATGACTGCGGAGATCGCTAAACTCTACAACTCCACGCCGCTGCATGGCAGTGCAGCCACCGAGTCGGTTCTGCACGCCCGCGCCAGCGACAGCAACATTCTCTTCCTCGCCGCCCACGCAAATCTCAACAGCATTAGTCCCTTGTTCTCGCGCATTTTTCTTTCCCCCGACAAGGTCAACGACGGGCTGCTGGAGGTGCACGAGGTCTATCGGTTGAATTTAAACAATACCGATCTGGTCGTGTTGAGTGCCTGCCAGACTTCCGTCGGGAGGCACAGCAGCGGTGACGACATAATCGGACTGAACAGGGCTTTCATCTATGCGGGGACGCCGACGGTAGTAGCCAGCTTATGGAGTGTCAAGGATCTGCCCACGGGTGAGTTGATGACGGTGTTCTTCAAAAACTTGAGACAGGGCATGAGCAAGGCTGCCGCTCTACAGGCAGCGCAGTCGAAGACCCGCGAGAAGTATCGGCACCCGTACTACTGGGGTGCATTTGTCTTGACCGGCGACCCCGGTGAGAAACACGCACGCGCGGCGGGACGATAACCGCCGGTGCATGCTTGAGCCTGTTATTCAATTTAGCCCGCTGTCCTTATCCATGTTCTACCGGCTTACCCGGTCGCTGGAATTTATCTTCCGCCGGGAAAGACACCCGAAAGAGGTTTTCGTGATGCCCCTCAATCTCGGAAGATTTGCGCTGCTATCGCTGATGGCCTGGTTGCTCTGCTGCTTCATCATAAGCCCTGCAGGGTCAACTCATCCCGTGCACCGCGCGCAGGAGCCGACAAGCAACGTCGATCCGGTGCTCAAGGTCCAAGGCGACGCGGCGGACAAAGAAGCCTTCGCCCTCTACCTGAATGGCGATCATCAGGGAGCCTTGCGCCGACTCGCCGATGCGCTGGCACTCTACCGCCGCGCGCGCGACCGTGCCGGGGAAGCGAACGTTCTCAACGGGATGGGCGTAATTTATGCATCGCTGAACGATTTCAAGAAAGCTCTGAAGCTCTACACGGAGGCGCTCAGTGCCAGCGAAGCGGCGGGGAACAGTGCTCATGGGGCGCTCGTCGCCACTTTAAGCAGCCTCGGCGCGCTTTACGAGAGTCTGGGCGAATATCAGAAAGGTTTGGAGGTCTTACAGAGAGGGTTAGGCATCGCCACGAAGAATGGTGATCGCAAAGGCGAGGGGGCTGTTCGCCACCACCTTGGGATCATCCATGTCCGTCAGGGTGACTACAAGCAGGCTGTCTATCATGTCGAGATCGCCTTGAAGATTCGGCGGGACGAGGAGCAGGGCGACGATTTTGACGTTATCGCCACGCTCAACAACCTCGGCTTGGCATACGCCACCACAGGCCGGACGCAGGAAGGGTTGGCCCGCCTCGGTGAGGCGCTCAATATGGCGCATGTCGCGGGCGCGCCCAAAGACGGGGTGAAGGTCTACAACAGCATTGGCCGCGTGCGCACTGGGACGGGTGAGTATCGCGAAGCCGTTAAAGCCTATGAGTCGGCACGCAGCGTTAACGCTCGTTTCGTGCGCGACATCAGGAGTGAATTTGAGTCACTTCAGGGTCTGGGTCTGGCCTATCTCAGCCAGCAAAAACTTAATGACGCCCTGAATTATTATCAGCAAGCAACGGTCGTTGCGTCCAAGACCGGCAACCCGTTCGATGAGGGCACAGCCTTCCAACGTCTCGGCTTCGTCTACGAGCGGCTGACGCAGTTTGACAAAGCCTTGCAGCATTACACGCGCGCTCTGAGGCTTCACGAGCGCCTCGGTCAGCGCGCTGGCGAAGGCGAAACGCTCATAAGCATCGGCGGCATCCATCGCCAACGCGGGCAGTTCGCGGAAGCGCTGAGCTACTACGACCGCGCGCTCGCCATTGCGACCGGACTCAACGACCTTGACAGCAAGCGGATCATTCTGAACGACACAGGCGAGGTCTATCGCAGTCAGGGTATGTATGCGCGGGCACTGGAGTTTCATCAGAACTCCCTGCGAATGTCGCGCGAGACGGGAAACCGCATCGGCGAGGAAAGGTCTCTGGGGAACATCGGCGGCGTTTACCAGAGCATGGGTCAACCGAACACAGCTCTCGGCTATTATCGGCAGTCGCTCGATATCGCGCGCTCAATCGGCAACCGTGCGGACGAAGCCACGAACCTGAATAACATCGGCAACATTGCGCTGATCTACTCAAGCTTA
>DASWNS010000256.1:0-5297 GCA_036399115.1 Pyrinomonadaceae bacterium
GTCTTAATAAAGAAGATTTACCTACACCTCTTTTGCCATAGATAGCAATAAGGCCAAGTGGAGTATTAATTGACTTGATACAATCCCTAACTAGATCAGTTCGGCCTACAAATCTATTAGGATCACGTATGACATCTGATGTAAATCCGATTTCTGGATCAATCATAATGAGAATCTTTTAATAGCTAACTTACAGTTCGGAAAAGTAAAAAGTATGCCGAGACAATTATATTGTCAACGATTTTAAAGGGAGAAAGTGTGTGAAAGGTAGGTCTATCTGTTCCGTCCTTTCCTGCTTTTAACCGTAATTGAATTTCTTTCCTCCAAGTCAGGTTTATAATCAAACAAAATCGCCGGATGCGTTCTAAGTTTATTGCAAAGTGTATTCAGAGTTTTCAATGAAACCGCTTTAGCAGTTCCTTGCCAAAGTTGATAAGCGGAAGTCATTCCCAAACCCGTCAACTTTGCTAATTGCGCGGCGTTCTCAATGCCTTGCCTTCTGCCTATTTCTTGAATTTGTAATTTAAGTGCCATAGCCAAAACTATAGCATCGGTATTTTGTTGATTTTAGGCGTGTTACCAAGCTTGGGGAGGGGGTATTTTATCCAAAGGAATGGAGAATATAGTTTCCCTCAATTTTGCCCCATCCTTTATTGATAAAAAATCCCATCGTTGGTAATATCCCCGTTAGCAGTATCTCCGCCTTTAGTAAGATTGGTGAATAACTTTTGAAAAAACCTTCTAAAATAGTTTCTAGTAAAGATGATTTATTAGCAGATGATGAGACTTGGATTAATATTCTTGAACCTGAATTATGCAAAGATGCTGCGGCTATCGAATGTCTAGCACGTGTGCTGTTTACTATTAAGAAGGAAATCAATAGCGGGTCTGCTGGCGTGAAGAGAGCGAATAAGATTTTATCGAATGGAATTGAAGTTATGTATCTCTATACTAACGCGCATAAGGCAGCTATTGAATTATATGTCTTATCTTTAGAAGGTAATTTAAAGCCACAGGATGAACCTTTGAATTTAATTAATGCGGCGATTGAGAGAGGTAGTAGCAAAAGATAGTGATGAAAGGGTTGTTATCGGCGCGTCCAGTTTAGAGCGCGCCGCGAGAAACGCCGAACGGTTTGGTCGCTCGAAGCCCGGGGATTAGGAGTTAAGAGGGGGCGTCCTGCAAGAGAGGGAGGGGGTCGATTGCGCCGGAAGAGGTGTAGACGCCGAAGTGGAGGTGAGGCGATGTGCCGGTGGCGTTTCCCGTGGTGCCGACGTAGCCGAGGACGGTCTGGGGGGTGACGTAGGTGCCGACTGTCGCGTCGGGCGCGTAAGAGTCGAGATGCGCGTAATAGTATGTCCGCCCGCCCGCGCCGAGGATGAAGACGGTGTTGCCGCCGAGCGAGTTTTCACCCACCCGCACCACGTAGCCTGCGGTGGCTGAGCGGACGGCGGTTCCGCGCGGGGCGAAAATATCCTGCCCTTCGTGGAGGCGACCGCCCGAACGAGGCGCCTGCCATGAACTCTTAATCTGTCCGGCGCGCACGCCCTCAACCGGGACGGCGAGCGTTGTGTCCGGCGGCTCAAGGTAAAGCATGGCGGCTTTAAACGGCAGGCTGGCGCCTGACAATTTTGCGCCGACCCGCGCGCGCTCCGCGTAGGCAAAGAGCGCGACGAGGAGCCATGCCGCGCACGCCAATAGCAGCAACTTTTTCACCCTGGTTAGATGTCGCAGGCGGGCTAATGGTTCATTGCGCGAGCGCGTGCCGGGTCGGCGGGGCGGCCAGTTCGGCGCGCAGTCTCGCGCCGGGAGTCCGCCCGCCGGAAGCGTGTTGATCTTGCGTTGAATGCGAGCGAGCGGTTATCTTTTACCCCACAATACAAATCAAGTTTTAAAAACCCGGTTCACAGGAAGGCTGACGAAAGAGATGTCGGGTGAAGCGAAACTACGCAATGATCCGCTGTGGTTCAAGGACGCCGTCTTTTATGAAATCTACGTGCGCGGCTTCTATGATTCCAACGCCGACGGCATCGGTGACTTTCGCGGGCTGACGGAGAAACTCGATTATCTCGAATGGCTCGGCATCGATTGCATCTGGCTGCTCCCGATGTACGCCTCGCCTCTGCGCGACGGCGGCTACGACATCGCAGACTTCTACGCGATGCTGCCCGAATACGGCACGCTCGAAGACTTCAAGACCTTCCTCAAAGAAGCGCACGCGCGCGGCATACGCGTCATCACAGACCTCGTCGTGAATCACACTTCCGACACCCACGAGTGGTTTCGAGAGGCGCGGCGTTCGCCCACATCGCCCAAGCGCGACTGGTATGTGTGGAGCGACGACCCGCACAAGTATGCGGAGGCGCGCATCATCTTCACCGACACGGAGCATTCGAACTGGACTTGGGATGAAGAGGCCGGGGCGTTCTACTGGCATCGCTTCTTCAGCCACCAGCCCGATCTGAATTACGACAACCCGGAAGTCCGTCAGGCCATGCTCGACGTGGTTACCTTCTGGCTCGATCTCGGAATCGACGGTTTCCGCGTTGACGCCGTGCCCTATCTCATCGAACGCGAGGGGACGAACTGCGAGAACCTGCCGGAGACGCATGAGGTGCTGAAAGAGTTGCGCGCGCACGTCGAGGCCAACTACCCGAACGCGCTCTTGCTCGGCGAGGCGAACCAGTGGCCGGAGGACGTGGTGGAGTATTTCGGCGGCGGGACGGAGTTTCACATGAACTATCATTTCCCGATCATGCCGCGTCTCTTCATGGCCTTGCGGCAGGAAGACCGCCGCCCCATCGTAGAGATTCTGGAGCGCACGCCGGACATTCCGGAGAACTGCCAGTGGGGAATGTTCCTGCGCAATCACGACGAACTCACTCTGGAAATGGTGACGGACGAGGAGCGCGATTATCTCTACAACGAATACGCGAGGGACAAACGGATGCGTCTGAACGTGGGCATCCGTCGCCGCCTCGCGCCGCTTATGGAGAACAGCCGCCGCCGCATCGAGTTGCTCCACAGTCTGCTCTTGAGCCTGCCGGGTTCGCCCTTCCTCTACTACGGCGACGAGATCGGCATGGGCGACAACATCTATCTCGGCGACCGCGACGGCGTGCGCACGCCGATGCAATGGTCTGCGGATCGCAACGCGGGATTTTCACGCGCCGATTTCGAGCGTCTCTATTTTCCGCTCATCAGCAATCCCGTCTATGGTTATCAATCGGTGAACGTCGAATCGCAGCAGCGTTATGATTCGTCGCTCCTGAACTGGATGCGCCTGATGATCCATTTGCGAAAGCGGCATCGTGTGTTCGGGCGCGGGCGGATGGAGTTCGTCAAGCCGGAGAACCGGAAGATTTTCGCGTTCACGCGTGAGCACGAGGGCGAGACGGTGCTGTGCGTCTTCAATCTTTCGCAGGTGGCGCAGCCCGTCGAACTCGACCTCGCCGCCTACGCCGGGCGCACGCCCGTCGAGATGCTCGGCGAGACGCCGTTCCCGCACATCACCGAACAGCCGTATCAACTCGCGCTCGCGCCCTTCGGCTTCTACTGGTTTCTGCTCCGGTAGGACACGCGGCGGGCAGCGAAATTTCCGACTCTTAATTTTTTTCGAACAAGGGGAGCTATGTCAACAAACGAAAACAGGAGCGGTCGTCTCGTCGTCGTCTCGAATCGCCTGCCGTTTACCTTGAAGCGTTCGGGCGACGGGTGGCGCACGGAGCGGAGCACGGGCGGACTGGCGACGGCGATGGGTCCAATCCTCAAACGCACGGGGGGCGTCTGGGTGGGCTGGCCGGGCGATTCTTCCTCTCCCGCAGACGAGCGGCGGCAAAAGACGCTCGGGCGTTGGGCTGAGCGCGAGCGTTACTTCGCCGTCGATCTCCCTGCGGAGATCGCAGAGGGTTTTTACGAAGGCTATTCCAACCAGACGCTCTGGCCGCTCTTTCACCAGTTCCCCTCGCTCTTAAACTTCAAGCCCAAGCACTGGCAGGCTTACGTGGAAGCCAACCGGCGCTTCCGCGACGTGGTGCTCGAACATCTCCAACCCGGCGACATCATCTGGGTGCACGATTACCAGTTGATGCTCCTGCCGCAACTGCTGCGCGAAGCCGTGCCGGATGCGCGGATCGGCTTCTTCCTGCACATCCCTTTTCCCTCTTCGCCGATCTTTCGCCTGCTCCCGCGCCGCGAGGAACTCCTGCAAGGGCTGCTCGGCGCAGACTATCTGGCCTTTCACACCTACGGCTACCTGCAACACTTCCGCGCCTCCGCCCTGCGCATCCTCGGCCTCGACAGTCGCATGGACGCGCTCGAAGTCGGCGGTCGCTCCGTGCGTCTCGATGCGCTGCCCATCGGGATTGCGCCCGGCGAGTTTACGGAACTGCTTGAGCGCGACGCGGAGACAATCGCGCGGCTCGACGAACTGCGCGCCCGTTTCAAAGGACGGCGCGTGCTGCTCGGCGTAGACCGCCTCGACTATACGAAAGGCATTCCCGAACGCCTGCGCACGTTCCGGCGTCTGCTCAAGTATGCGCCGGAGCTGCGCGGCAAAGTGATCTTGATTCAGGTGGCCGTGCCCTCGCGCGAAGTGATCCCGATGTACAAGGAGCTGCGGCACGAGGTGGACGAACTCGTCGGCAAGATCAACGGCGAATACTCGACGCCCGACTGGACGCCCATCACCTACATCCGTCGCGGCATCCCGCGCTCAGAACTCGCCGCGCTCTACGCCGTCGCAGACCTCGCGTGGGTCACGCCTTTGCGCGACGGGCTGAATCTCGTCGCCAAAGAATACGTCGCCTGCCAGCAGGAGGGCGCGGGCGTGCTCGTCTTGAGCGAGTTTGCGGGCGCGGCCTCGGAGATGGGCGAGGCGTTTCTCGTCAACCCTTACGACGAGGAGCGCACGGCGCAGATTATCGAACGCGCGCTCGCGCTCCCCGCAGAGGTGCGGCGCGAACGCATCAGCGCGCTGCACAAGCGCGTCGTGCGCAACAACGTCTTCGCGTGGGGCGACCGTTTCCTCGCCAACCTGCGCGAGGCCGCCGCAGCGTCGCGCGCCGTCAATTTTTCAGAGAAGCCGCAGGCGTTGCCGGTCGAAGCGACGGTCGCGGCCTTTCAAGCTGCCGAACATCGCCGCCTCCTGCTCGACTACGACGGCACGCTCGTGCCTTACGTCAACCGCCCGCAGGATGCCGTGCCGCCCGCAGCGTTGGTCGAGCTTCTCGGCAGGCTCGCCGAAGACCGCTCGACGGCGATTGCGGTCGTCTCCGGTCGCTCACGCCACGATCTCG
>DASWNS010000257.1:0-20367 GCA_036399115.1 Pyrinomonadaceae bacterium
TCTTCTATTCACGATTGACGATTCACGATTTACGCCCTTGATTCATCCTTCATCGTTCCTCCTTCATCGTTCCTCCTTCGTCGTTTTCCCACGGCATCCATCCGGCCTCGTCGTGCATCTTAATTCTGCCAAAATAGTTCGTTAGTAGTTGGCGCAAAAAATCGGAGCGCGCAGGGTGAGCAGTTTTGACCGGGCGCGTTTTCTTGCGAGCCAGGGGTGTCATTTGACAGTTGAGTGTCCTCGGAAGATTCGTCTGAACTTCGGGGGACAAGGGGAAAAGAGATGTTTAATACCAGAAAAATCTTCTCGACGTTTGCGGCTTTCGTGTTGATCGCCGCGAGTGCGCTCGCGTTCGCTCCGGCGTCCGTGGCGGCTGCCGGGAACGCAGACAACAAAGCAAAGAATGTGCGCCGCGTCAGCGCGCCGCTCGATCTGGCGATCCTCGTGCAGGACGACCTCGTCCGGCGCGTCGGGCATGAACTGGACGTGACGCGTGAGTTCGTGCGCGAATTGCCGTCAGGTTCGCGCGTCATGGTCGGCTATTTGACGCGCGGCAAGTTGCAGGTGCGACAGGATTTCACGACGGACTTGGAGAAGGCCGGACGCGCGCTGCGCGCCCCGGTGGGAAGCGAGTTGGCCGCGCCCTTCAATCCTTACGTGGTCGTCCTCGAAGCCCTGCGCCGCTTTGAGACGGACAGCAAGAATCGCAGCGCGGTGCTGCTCATCTCCGACGGCCTCGACGCCTCGCGCGGACTCGATCCCAGTTCCACTCTGAACAGCATCGACCTCGCGCGTGCGATTGACGAAGCGAAACGTCGCCACGTCGCCGTCTATTCGTTCTACGCGCCGACGGTCGGCCTGACGAGTTTCAGCCGTCAAGCGGTCAGTTATGGACAGGGCGCGCTCAATCGCTTCTCCAACGAGACGGGCGGACGAGCCTTCTTTCAAGGCACGGATTTCGTCAGTTTCAGTCCATACTTCGAACGTCTGAGCCGCACGCTGAACAGCGAATCCGGCACCGGTTTCTAACTTTTCGACGCCGTGCCAGCCCGCTAGCCGGACGCGACGCGCGATCTCAAGCGGGAGTTTTCAGACGCCGCCGGGAGCATCCAGCTTCCGGCGGCGTCTCTTCATAGAACTGCTGACAGTCAACTATTAGCTATGAGCCGGAAGTTCTGTCTTAGCTGAAAACTGACAGTTAACAGCTCACGGCTTCTCTGTAATTTGACGTTCAGTTCTACGCGCGTTTCCTTCCTCGCTCCGGTAAAAAAGTTTTGCCGCGCGTCGGCGGCAGATGTTAAAGTGCTCCCACCTTGCGCCCCTGCGACAGTTCCTATGCGACGGGCGGCGCGCCTCAAGTTGGCAGACCATGAAGACTAACAGTGGCCGCGAATACTGCCTGATCGTAGAGGGTCCGTACCTGACGGAACCAGAGGCCGAGCACGCGCTCCGCGATCCGTTTCTGGAAGACTGGGTCGAGCAGACCGGACGTTTTCGCATACATAACCTGAAAGAGATAGAGGTTGTGCCCGGCGTCTCGCTCGGGATGCTCGGCGTGCGTCTGCTGGAAGAAGAGTTGTTCGAGATCGCAAGCCTCGACCCCGAACACCCGCTCACCGAGCACAAATCGAAGGGCGTCGCCGAAGCGCTCAAACGCTACGGCATGTT
The DNA here is from genome assembly GCA_036399115.1 of Pyrinomonadaceae bacterium. Lineage (GTDB taxonomy): Bacteria > Acidobacteriota > Blastocatellia > Pyrinomonadales > Pyrinomonadaceae > JAIVJZ01. The sequence continues at coordinate 1,669 of DASWNS010000257.1, forward strand.
CGACGAGATCAGCGTCGAGCCACGCGAAGAGATTGCCGGTGAGGATTAACTCAAAGGCACCCCTGTCCCGCCTCTCCGAGAGGAAGTTGACAGGCTCCTTCCACGCTTCCTTCGCGCCTGTCGTCTTAACTTGAAGCGGCAAGCGGGCGCATCCCGGTTTTGAAATAAACTCCGAAACCCACCCGTCGCGAACTGATTTTCAAGCCTGACGGTGCTACACTTAGTTGTCTGATCAAACAATGAACAGTTTTCTGAACGGGCGCGCGCGGGTCGTCGTCGGCGACATCACGCGCCAAGCGACGGACGCCGTGGTGAACGCTGCGAACTCGACGCTGCTCGGCGGCGGCGGTGTGGACGGCGCGATTCACCGCGCGGGCGGCGCGGAGATTCTCGCAGCGTGTCGCGAGATTCGCCGCACGCGTTACCCGAAAGGATTGCCGACGGGCGAGGCCGTCATCACGACGGGCGGGCGGCTTCCGGCGCGCTTCGTGATTCACACGGTCGGCCCCGTCTGGGGACAGCATGCGGGGCGCGAGGCCGAACTGCTGGCGGCCTGCTATCGCAACTCGATGGCCTTAGCTCTGGAACACAAACTCGTCTCCATATCCTTCCCGGCCATCTCGACGGGCGCTTTCTATTACCCGCCGGACAAGGCTGCGGGGGTGGCCTCCGGGGCGATTCGGGAATTTTTAACGGTCGGGAGCGGCGGCGAGAACGAGGACGCGCGCGCGAAGCTCGAAGAAGTCCGCCTCGTCTTTTTTTCGGAGGCGGACGCACGGGTTTTTTTACGTCATCATAAATTTGAATAACTGTCAGTAGGCAGTTGCCGGTTGCCGGGTCGAATCTTCATGGACTTACGCCTGAAGCACGAGACAAACGGAAACTGATTGCAGGCAATCTACGGACAGCCTTTGAGGTTAATGGAACAAGTGGAAAACAAACTGGGGCGTGCGCTGCCCGAAACTTTGAGCGCATTGGAACAGTTGTCTCTGAACTACTGGTGGAGTTGGGCTGCGGACGGCGCGGCGGTCTTCCGCGATCTCGATCCGTTGGTGTGGGAAGAGTCCGAGTTGAACCCGCGCGCGCTGCTGCTCGATGTCTCCGAGTATCGCCTGATGCAGATGGCGACCGATCCGGTCTATGTCGAGCGCGTGCGTGTGCTCGCGGAGAAGTTCGCGCGCTACATGAACCCGCAGACGAAGACCTGGACGCGTCAGAGCGCGCCGGGACTCACGCACGAAAACCCTGTCGCCTATTTCTGCGCCGAGTTCGGCATTCACACCTCTCTGCCGCTCTACTCCGGCGGCCTCGGCATGCTCGCGGGCGATCATCTGAAATCCGCCAGCGACCTCGGCCTCCCGCTCGTCGCCGTCGGCCTGCTCTATCATCAAGGCTACTTCCGCCAGCGTCTACGCCGCGACGGCTGGCAGGAGGAGCACTACGGCACGATCAACCCCGATAAGTTGCCGATTCAACTCCTGAACGACCCGGCGACGGGCAAGCCTCTACGTATCGAGTTGGAGATACGCGGGCGGCTCGTGCGTTTTCAAGCGTGGCAGGTCTTGGTCGGGCGCGTGAAACTGTGCCTGCTCGATTCGAACCTCGCGGAGAACGATCACATTGATCGTCTCATCACAGCGCATCTCTACGGCGGCGACCGCGAGACGCGCTGCGTGCAGGAGATGGTCTTAGGCATCGCGGGCATCAGGCTGCTGCGCAAACTCGGCATCGAACCGCACGTCTTTCATCTCAACGAAGGCCACTCCGCTTTTCTCACGCTCGAACTCACACGCGAACTCGTCTCGCAGGGTAAGAGTTTCGCCGACGCTGCGCGCGAAGTGCGCTCGCGTTGCGTCTTCACGACGCATACGCCCGTCGCCGCCGGTCACGACGAATTTTTGCCGTCGCTCGTCGAACACTGTTTCGGGCGCGGCTACACCGAATCGCTGACGCTCACACACGAACAGTTTCTCGATCTCGGTCGCGTCAAGGCGGGCAGCGAAGATGAGTTGTTCGGCCTCACGCCGCTGGCTTTGAAGATGTGCCGCACGACGAACGGCGTGAGCCGCATGCACGGCGAAGTCTCGCGCACGCTGTGGCAGAAGATGTACCCGCACCTCGAAGTGAAAGAAGTGCCCATCACTCACGTGACGAACGGCGTCCACGCGCCGACGTGGGTGTCGCCGCTCTTGCGCCGCCTGTACGAAGAGCACGTCGCGCCGGATTGGGATGAGAATCAGTGCGACGCGGCCTTCTGGCAGCGCGGCGTGGCGCAGATGCCCGACGAAGAGTTGTGGCGCGTGCATCGTCTGATGAAGCAGAAACTGATCGCCTTCATTCGCACGCGCCAGTACTTTGCGCGGCTCCAGCGCGGCGAGAGTATGGAGTTTGTCGAAGCCGCGCGCAGGACGTTCGACCCGGAGGCGTTGACCATCGGCTTCGCGCGTCGTGTGGCGGCCTACAAGCGTTGGAGTTTGATCCTGACCGACCCGGACAGGCTGCTGAAGTTGATCAACGATGCAGAGCGTCCGGTGCAGTTCGTCTTCGCGGGCAAAGCGCACCCGCAGGATCAGGGCGCGAAGCAGATTCTGCAACAACTCGCGCTCTGGAAACTCGACCCGCAAGTCATCAACCGCACGGTCTTCTTGCAGGACTACGATCAGGAGATCGCGCGCAAGATGGTGCAGGGCGTTGACGTGTGGCTGAACGTGCCGCGCCGCCCGCTCGAAGCGTCGGGCACGAGCGGCGAGAAGGTGGCGATGAACGGCGGGCTGAATTTTTCCATCCTCGACGGCTGGTGGCCGGAAGGCTACGACACGACGAACGGCTGGGCTATCGGCGACATGCACGTCGAAGGCGAAAATCACGAGGAAGACTTACGCGATGCCGCCTCGCTCTACGACCTACTCGAAACACGGGTGGTGCCCGCCTATTACGAACGCGACGAGCACGGCATACCGCGTCGCTGGGTAGGAATGATGAAACGCGCCATCGAGACGCTCGTGCCCGCCTTCAACAGCGACCGCATGGTGCAGGAGTACGTGCAGAAAATCTATACGGGTATCGAGACGGGCGAAGCCATAGAGTCGCTGCATGCCCCGATTGGCGCGTGAAGCGCGTGGACGAGAAAGGAGACGGGCAATGAAAGAGGCGGACGGCGCGCACGACTCTACTAAGGCCGGGGCGCAAGACGGTTCGACGGAAGAAGGCGGCGTCGGCGACGTGGAAGCCGCAGGGGAGACGACCGCCGCCGAGATGATCGGCGGCGCGCCCGACACCAGACCCGTCGGCGTCGATTCGATTGCCAATATCAAAATCTCCAACCAGCCGGAAGACGACGATAAAGACTAAGAGTTAAAGCATTCGCCACAGAGGCACAGAGACAAGAAGGGGGCACAGAGAAGATTCAACTTTCTCTGTGCCCCCCTCGCGTGTCCCTGTGTCTCTGCGATGAGTCTTTAATTCTTTCCGCGACTCTGGAATCAAACGAAGATCATCTTCACGCCCGCGACGACGAGCACGACGGCGAGCAGGCGACGAATCGTGACGCTCGCCAGTCTCCGGCTGCCGAACTCCGCTCCGGCGAGTCCGCCCGCAACCGCCGCCAGCGCGAAGTAAGGCAGCGCGTGCGGGAGCATCTGCACGTTACTGAAATTTCCTAACAGCCCGGCGATTGAGTTGACGAGAATGAACGCGGCGGAGACGCCCGCCGTGCGCCGCGTATCAGCCCACCCGCACAGCAACAGCACCGGACTCAAAAAGATTCCCCCACCCACGCCCGTCAGCCCTGACAGGAAACCGATGAGCGCGCCCAGTAGAATCGCCGGCACGAGGGGCGCGTTTCGCGTCGCTTGCGCCTCCGCTTTCGCCCGCGTGTAGAAAAAGAGGCGGGAGGCCGCGTAGAGCAGCGTGACTCCGACGATCTGTTTATAGACGGCGGTGGGCAGCGTGATCGCGCCGCCGACGAAGGCGAGCGGAATGGAAGCGACGGCGAAAGGCCAGAAGAGCGGCCACGAGAAACAGTTCGCGCGATAGAAGCGAAAGGTGGCGATTGATGCGACGAGGATGTTGAGGCAGAGCGCGGTCGGCTTCATCTGCGCGGGCGCGAGTCCGAAGAGAGCCATCGCGGCGAGATAGCCTGATGCGCCCCCGTGTCCGACCGACGAATAGAGCGCGGCGGCGAGCAGGATAAGCAGGGAGAGCGAGACGATCTCGTTTGTGTTCATCAGGTCAGGGGAGGATGGCGGATGTGATCGGGCGTTGAAACGTTAAGTTGAAAAGTTTAAGCGACGGCGACGGGTTCGCCGGAGAGCTTGAGATGCGTGACATGATTCTTGCCGCTGTTCTTGACTTCGTACATCGCGTCGTCGGCCTGTTTGAGCATCACATCCACGGTACGCGGCGCGGTCATCCACGTCACCACGCCGATGCTGAAGGTGATCGGCCAGCCGTACTCGTGCACCTTGTCCATGACGTTGCGGTGTACGCGCGCCACCACCGTCTGCGCCGCCGCCTCGTCCGTCTCCGGCATGAGGATCACAAACTCGTCGCCGCCGAGTCGCGCCACCACGTCAATCTCGCGGATGTTGCTCTTGATCGTTTGCGACACGCTTTTGAGCACCATGTCGCCGATGCTGTGGCCGTAGCGGTCGTTGATCAACTTGAAATCGTCCACATCCATGTAGGCGACGGTGAAGGGGTGCTTGTTTCTGCGTGCGCGGTTGATCTCCTGCTGCGAGGCTTCGAAGAAAGAGCGTCGGTTGATCATGCCCGTCAGATCATCCGTGCGCGCGAGCTTCCGTTCCTGATCGTGCGAACGCCGGAGGGCGGAGACGAAATAGGTGACGAAGAGAAAACCGCCGAGCCACGAGATAGCGTTGAAATAGAGGATGGAAGAGCGTTGGTGGAAATGGCCGAGATGATGTTCGGTTAAGAAATGTCCGGCGGCGCAGGCGAGCGAGACGAGAATTCCGGCGCGGCGTCCGACGAGCCATGCTACGAGCGAGACGGGCAACAGGTAAAAGAGCGCGATGGAAAAGTCGGGTCCGGCCAGATAATTGATAACGCTTTGCAGGGCGACGAGAAGAAAACCAAGCGTGATGAGGAATGTCGTCGAACGTTGTCCGAGCCGGTTCAGGATCGTCATAAAAACTATTCTCCGAGCGGTCTGGGGGTAAACGCTGAGAGCACGTTGGCGAAACGTGCCAGAGTTTAACCTTTTGCTTCGATGTACGCATCAAGTTTTTGGTTTGTCGAAAACTTAACATGACCCGCGCGCCGCTCCCTAGTCCATTCACACTCCCCCGCGCTCATGTTAGACTTTTGTTTATGTTCAACGCTCCCGATAGCAGCGTGAGTCTCCGCCCGATCCATTCTTTCGTACTGTCCCTGACATGAAAACGTGTCCACAATGCGGCAGCAGTTATGAGAACGCGGTGACGTTTTGCCAGCGCGATGGTGAAGTGCTGGAAGAGGCGGGCGTGGAGATGGTCGGGCGCGTGCTCGACGGGCAGTACGAGATCGAATCCTTCATCGCGCGCGGCGGCATGGGCAGGCTCTACCTTGCGCGCCACATCCTCCTCGGCGACCGCGTGGCGATCAAAATGCTCAAGCCGGAGATGCAGAGCAACGCCGAATGGCTGCGCCGTTTCCAACGCGAAGGCCGCGCCGCGCGCCGCTTTCGACACCCGAACGCCGTTACGGTTTACGATCTACGCACGGGCGCGGACGGCGTCACCTACATGGTGATGGAATACGTGGAAGGCCATACGCTCGATACGGAGTTGAAGCGGCGCGGGCGGCTCACGCCAGCGGAGGCGTGGGAGATTCTCGAACCCGTGTCGAGCGCGCTCGAAGCCGCACACGCGCAGGGCGTAGTGCATCGCGATCTCAAACCGGAGAACGTGATGATCAACCGCACGGCGGCGGGCGAACTGCAAGTTAAACTGTTAGACCTCGGCATCGCCAAACTGCACGACGTAGCGGAGACGCACGCGGGCGACGGCGGCGCGGCGCTTACGCTGGCCGGGCAAATTCTCGGCACGCCTTATTACATGTCGCCCGAACAATGGGGCGAACTCCCGCGCGACGGCAACCCGGAGATAGACGGGCGCGCAGACATCTACAGCCTCGGCGTGATCTGCTACGAACTCGTGAGGGGCGAAAAACCTTTCACCGGCTACTCGCTCGCGGAGTTGCGGCAGGGACACGTGAGCGGGCACAGGCCGCTTCTGCATGAAGTCGCAGAGGGCGTGTCGCCGGAGTTTGCGCGGGCGGTCGAACGCGCGATGGCGAAAGACCGCGCGGAGCGTCCGGCGACGGCAGGGATTTTCGCCGCCGAAATTCTCGCCGCGCTCGGCGGCGAGCACGACAGCACACAACTGGCTTTGAACAGCGGCAGAGGCGAGAGCGCAGCCGCCGCAGTGCTCCCCGACCTCGAATCTTCGCAGACGCTCATACGCGAGAAGATCGCAGGCACCAACGCGCCGCGCGCACAGGTTCAGACTGTCCCGCAGGCGGCGTCGGCACAGGCCGCAACTGCCTACGAGACACAGGCCATCGCACAACCCGCGAAGGAATTAACCTTAGCGCACGCGCCCGCCCACGCGCCGCATGCGGCTGAACGCTCGCCGTTTAAGTTGATCGCGGTCGGCGCGCTCGTGCTGTTACTCGTCGGCGGCACGTTGGCGGGCGGTTGGTTCGCCTTGAGTCGTTGGGGGGCGGGGAACGAGAGCAGAGATGTCGGCTTGCCTGCGGCGGGCGCGGCGACAAGCGAGCCGCCCGCGCGTTTCGAGTTGATCAGCTACTGGCTCGAAGTCTTCGACGATGCGGAGCAGGTCGAAGGGAGACGCGTGGGCGCGAAAGTCCTGTCGCTGCGTTCGGGACAGCAATTCAAGTTTCACTTCACGCCGCGCGAACGCGGCTATCTCTACATCGTCGGACCGGGGGCGGGCAATGCCACAAAGACTTTTTTGACCGCGCGCCCGCTCGGCGTTCTGAAAACAAACCTTGCGCTGGCGGACGCGGATTTCATCTTCCCCTACGGCGAAGGCGAGGTGCTCGAACTCGATAAAAATCCCGGCGCGGAAGAGTACCTGATCATCTTTTCGCACACGCCTCTGCTCTCGCCAGCATTTCTCGCAGAGAGCGCGGGGCGAGAACTCGCGCCCGCCGAGTTGAAGGAGTTGGAAGATTTACGCGTGCGTGCGAAAACCGCCGCGCCGGTCGCAGACGTAAAGGAGTTGAAGAGCGGCGACGGAGGGGCGGCGGTAGCTGTCTCGGTGTCGTCGGCGAGCGCGCCCGTCGAACCGTTCGTCTTTGATATTCGCATCGAGCACCATTGATCCCTCGCACGGCTCGCGCCGCGTGTGAGACGCACGCGCCCGCTCGCGCTTGCCCTTCGCATCTCTCTTTGACAGCACTGAAGGAGAAACCCTGATATGCGTTACAAACTTTTCCTGCCAAAACTTCTCTTCGCCGCGCTCTCGGCCATCTGCGCTCCGCACGTCGCTCGCGCGTGCGCGCAGGAGGCGCAGGGAGCGCAACCGGCGGCGCAGGACGAAGGCATAGTCACGCGCGGCGCATTTCTCACCACTCGCAAAAAGAGTGCGGGCAGAGAGGGCAAGACGGCGAGCGGCGAAGCGGCGGCAGCGGTCACGATACCGGCGAAAAGAAACGATCCGTCGAGCACCGCGAGCAACTCGCCGGGCAAGGCGAAGAAGGGCAACGGGAAGTCTCTCGCCAGCGCGAAGACGAAGATGAGCGCGCCTAAAAACGGGAACGCTCCGGCGAGAGAAGAGAACGCGCGCGAGAAGAACTCCGTTGAGAAAAATTCGGACGGCGCGAACGCGAATGTCGCTTATAGCGAGGCCGCGTCGAATCCGCGCCCGATTGGTCTGGGCTACACGCTGTTTACGCTCGGCGACAACGGCGAGGCCGTGCGCACCGACCCGACGCGCCAGTTTCGCACGGGCGAAGGCATCCGCATCGCGCTCGAAACCAACACGGACGGCTACCTCTACATCTTTCACACCGAGAACGACGGCGAGCCTTCGATGATCTTTCCCGACGTGCGACTCGACGGCGGCAGCAATCTCGTCAAAGCGCACGTCCCTTATGAGATTCCTTCGAGCCGTGAAGCCACGGAAGCGATGCGCTGGTTCGTCTTCACAGACCCGCCCGCCGCCGAACGACTCTACATCGTGCTCACGCGCCAACCGCTCGCCAATGTGCCGGCGGGCGAAGCGCTCGCCAGTTATTGTCTCGACAAGGCGCACTCCTGCCCGTGGCGTCCCGCCGCTGCAACTTGGACGGAACTCAAAGGAGCGCAGGAGCGCGAGCAGGTGGCCGTCAGCCGGGTTGCAGATCAGGGACGCACGCAGACCGCCGACGAGCGCGAAGCGACTACGCGCGGCCTCGGTTTGGGCGTAGGCGCGCCGTCTCCCTCCGTGATTCGCATGACCGCTTCTTCAAACTCAAAAATGCTCGTCACGACCATTGATTTGATTCACAAGTAATTATGGAGATCGTTATGAAATCCCGAAGATTGATCGTGTTGGTCCTGCTTACCTGCTGCGTCTCCGGCGCGCCGTTCAGTTTCGTCGTCTCTTCCTCCACGGCTCGCACCGCCGCGACGGGCGCGTCTCCGGGCGCACCGCAGGCGGCGACGGGCACGGAGGCTTTGCGGCAGGGGCGCAGGCTGTTGAAGGCGGGCAAGGCCGATCAGGCTCTCCCTCTGTTGGAATCCGCGCTCAGGACTTTCACCGCCGGTAACGCCGTGCGCGGGCAGGCCGCGACGCACGACGCGCTCGGCGATCTCTATTCGCGGCAGGGGCAGCACGCCACCGCGCTCGTGCATTACCAGAAAGCGCACGAGGGGTTTCGACAGGCGAGCAGCAGGGCGGCCATCGTCAAACGCGTCACAGGCATCGGCGACGAAGAGTTCAACACCAACCTGATGCTCGCCAAGATAGGCGAGGCGCATTATCGCGCGGGCAACGTTGCGGAATCGGGCGCGGCCTACGCGCGTATAGAAGTGAAGAAGCCTGAGACGAGCGCCATCGGCACGGCGAAAAAGGCGAGCCGCTGGGGCAGCGCGCTCGGCAATCTCGGTCGCACCATCAGGGACGGGGAAATCTCCGTCTCGACCGGCGTGGGCGTCGCCAGCGCAGCCAGCGCGGTGCAGCAAACTTTCGAACTCTATCGCCAGAGCATTCTCTACGCGACGTATGAACTCGGCCTCGGTCGCGTGGCTTATCACAACAACAAACTCGAAGTGGCGAAGAAGCATTTCACCAACACGCTCTCGGCCACCGGCAGCAACATCCCGCTCATCGGCAACATCGGGCAGATGCGCCGCTTCCGCGTGGCGGCCAACACGAGCCTCGGCGATGTCGCGCTCAAGCAGAGCGAGTTCAAAGATGCGCTCAAGTTGTACACGGACGCGGCCAAAGGCGCACAGTCCGACGAACGCCCAGACCTCCGCTGGCCTGCGCAGCGCGGCATCGGCAAAGCGACTCTGGCGCTCGCCGAACAGCAGACGGACGAGAAGAAAAAAGCGCAACTGCACCAGCAAGGCTTCGACGCTTATCTGGCGGCGTTGAAGACCATCGAGGACATCCGGCAGGGGTCTGTGCGCGCAGACGAAGCGCGCACCACTTTTCTCGCCACGACCCGCGATGTCTTCGACGAAGCCTCCGGCGCGTTTGCCGCAGCCGCTCTGGCCGTGGCTAAGGACAAGGCTGCTCCGCTCGACGGCCACGCGCTCGCACACGCGGCGCAGGCGTTTCGCATTGTCGAACAGGGACGCGCCCGCTCCCTTCTCGACCTGCTCAGCGAAACCGGAACGACCATCAGCGAAGGCATCCCGCCCGCGCTCCTCCAGCGCAAGCGCGAGAACCTCGAACGCCAGCAAGAGATCGCGCAGCAGATTACGGGCGTGAGTTTGACGGGCGAACCGCCGCAGGAGGGAATTGATAAACTCGAAGAGGAACTGCGAACGCTCTCCGTCGCCTACGACAGTCTGGAGAACGAGATCAGGACGGCCAGCCCGCGTTACGGTGCGCTGACCGCTGCGCAGCCTCTGACGCTCGCCGAAGTGCAGCAGACCGTTCTTGACGCCGACACGACGCTGCTCGAATACAGTCTCGGTCGCGAGCGTTCCTATCTCTGGGCGGTGACGAAAACGGGCGTCACGCTCCACCAGTTACCCGCACGCGACAAACTCGACACGCTGGCGATGGCCTTGCGCGACCGCATCGTCCCGCAGAGTTTGCGCCGCGCGCTCCTCGACACGGGCGGCCAGACGCGCGGACTGGCCGAGCAGCGCGGCCTTGCGCTGGCGAACAACGCGACCAACGCCAACGTGGCCTCCTTCGCCGAAGCCTCCCACGCGCTCTATCAAAATACAGTCGCGCCCGCCGCCTCCAGCATCACAAAAAGACGCCTGCTCATCGTGGCCGACGGCGCGCTCAACTACGTCCCGTTCGAATCGCTCGTCACCAACGCCAACACGGCGGCGACGGGCGGCGACTATTCCACGCTGCCCTATCTCGTCAAGACTAACGAAGTGGTCTATGCGCCGTCAGCCTCGGTTGTTGCGGCGATCAGGAGACAGGCGGCGGGAGGCGCAAACCAGAATGCGCGCGGCCTGCTCGTCGTCGCCGATCCGATCTTCGATGCCAGCGACCCGCGCGCGAAGAGTCAGCAGGCGGGTGCGACGCCGACGGGCGCAACGCTCGCGGTTGACAGCGCGGTGGCAGACATCACGGGCGCAGCCGACAAGGCCGCGAGCGGCAACTTCAAACTCGCGCGTCTGAACGGCACGCGCGCGGAAGCGGAACAGATCAGGAAACTCGCGCTCGCCTCCGGCCTCAGCCCCGACATCTGGCTCGACCTCGACGCCAGCGAAGGCAAAGTCAGGGCGACGGACGTGAGCAAGTATCGCATCGTGCACGTTGCCACACACGGCCTGTTGAACACGGAACGCCCGCAGTTCACGGGCGTCGTCCTCTCGCTCGTCGGCAACCGCGAAGGCGACGGCTTCCTGCGCACCGACGAAGTCTTCAACTTAAGACTCGGCTCACCGCTCGTCATGTTGTCGGCCTGCGAGACGGGACTCGGACGCGAGCGGCGCGGCGAAGGCGTCATCGGGTTGACGCGCGCCTTCATGTACGCGGGCGCGCCCACCGTCGGCGTCAGCCTCTGGTCTGTCTCAGACAATTCGACGGCTGACTTGATGACCGATTTCTACAGTCGCCTGCTCGCGAAAGGCTCTTCGCCCGCGCCGCCCGCCGCCATGCGCGCCGCGCAACTCTCCATGATCGCGGGCAAGAAATACAGTGCGCCCTTCCACTGGGCGCCCTTCGTCCTCGTCGGCGATTGGCGTTGAAACAAGGGATGAGGGATGAGGGATGAGGGATGAATAAGAAAAGCACTCAACAGAGTTGAATAGTTCTCTGATTCATCCCTCATCCCTCATCCCTCATCCCTTGCTTTGTCGCCTTGTTGTACGTGTGGCGCAGGTGCGTTAATATCAGGCGCGTTCCCCTTGTGAGCAACTGAATAAATTTTATGTGGAAAATGGTGCGCCAATTTCTGTGTGGCGGAGGCAATTTTGCAATGCGAGAGACTTCTGAACAATCGACCAACTTCGCGCCCGTGACGGATAAAGGAGAGCTTGACGAATTGCTGGCGCGCTCGCACGATGCGCCCGTCGTTCTCTTCAAACACAGCACGACCTGCCCCATCAGCGCACGCGCGCACCGCCAGATGTTGCAACTCTCGACGGAAGAGGCCGGGCGCATTGCGCTCCTCATCGTCCAGCGCGCACGCGAACTCTCGCAGCGCGTGGCGGAGGAGACGGGCATCCAGCACGAGTCGCCGCAGGCCATTATCCTGCGCAACGGTCAGGCCGTCTGGTCGGCCTCCCACTTCGACATCACTGCCGAAGCCGTCGCACAGGCCGTTCAGGAGAATAAATAGAGTGACGAGTGACGAGTGACGAGTGACAGGTTAAAACAGAAAACCTGTTCTTAACCTTCTCTTGTTTCCTGCTCGTCACTTGTCACTCGTCACTCGTCACTGCTTTCTTATGAATGAGATGATGCGAAGGCGGGGTCCAGCCATTGAGCCGCAGGAGATTGTGCAGGAGGGCAAGGCGGGCTTGCGCATCGGTTGGGGCGACGGACGTTCGTGCGGCTACGGCGCGGCGGCTTTGCGGCGCATCTGCCCCTGCGCGCAGTGCGTCAACGAAATGACCGGGCAGCGCATGCTCGATCCCGGCAGCGTCCCGGACGATCTCACCATCGAGAGCGTCCAGATCGTAGGTCGCTACGCGCTCACCTTCCGTTGGAGCGACGGCCATCAAACGGGCATCTACAGCTTTCGCCTCCTGCGCGAACTGTGTGAACAGAACGAGGAGATCAGCGGCAGCAACGACAAGCTCTCAAGAAATTCACCTTGATCTGTCACTTGTCGTCTGCTGCTTGTCATTGTTTTATTATGGCAGAAGCGAAGAAAATTCTGGTGGCGGAAGACGACGAGGTCACGCGCCAGTTGATGTGCATGACGTTGGAGCGACACGGCTTCGATGTCGTAACCGCAGAGGACGGCATTCAGGCTTATGAGTTCGCTTTGATCCAGCGTCCCGACCTGATTATCACAGACGTTTCCATGCCCGGCGCAGACGGCGCGCATTTCGTGCGACGCGTGCGCGACACGTCGGAGATCGCGGCGACGCCCATCATCGTCACGACCGGCTTTGGCACGGGCAGCGCGACCTTTACGCTCACGGTCGGCGCAGACGCTTACGAACCGAAGCCGGTTGATCCCGAGAGCCTGCTCGCGACGGTGCGGCGGCTTCTGTCCGAGGGCGACGCGACGGGCGATGAGCGTGGCGCGTTGACGGAAAACTTTTAGCAGCCGTTAGCAGGGCTTATTACCAGGGGGCGAAGAAGAGGATGCAGGAAGCAATCGGATGGATCAGTTCGTTGATACTCGTGCTGACCATCGGCAAGCAGGTTTTCAAACAGTGGAAGGAAGGATCGAGCGAGAACGTTTCGAAGTGGCTCTTCATCGGGCAATTCGCCGCCTCCCTCGGTTTCACGATCTATAGTTGGCTCGTCGGCAACTGGGTCTTCGTCGTCACGAATGCCATCATGCTCCTGAACGCGCTCGCCGGACTCTTCATCGTGCTGCATCATCGCCGCCGCGAGCGTCGAGAGGGAAAGGCGGCGGGCGCGGGCGAAACGTCCGGCGGGGAACTCAAGGCCGAGCGCGCTTGAGTTAGTTTCCCGATCCGCAGTATTTTTAACTTATGAACGAAAAAGATTTTTTCAACGAGCAACAGGAAGCCAAGCGCGCTAACTACAGTTGCCCGCATTGCCGCGAGCGCAACGACTACGAAGTGCGTTGGCTCAAGCGGACGAAGAAGCGCGAATTGCCGCGCAACGCCAGCGAACAGGATCGCGCGCGTTTCCAGAAGTCGCGCGATTACATGGTGCGCATAGACGACGTGCTTGACTGCAAAAAGTGCCGCCGTCGCTTCGACATCCCGAACGCGCAGTCCGTCGTCTTTATCTAGCGCGCACCCGTTCGGGCGCGAGGCCATTGGAAGGAGAAAATATATGGAAGAGTTGATCAAACAGGTGAGCCAACGCTCCGGCATCAGCGAAGATCAGGCGCGCAAGGCTGTCGATACCGTGATGAACTACATGCGCGACAAACTGCCCGCCTCCGTCTCCGGCACGATTGACAGCACGCTCGGCGGCGGCGCAAACGTCGCGGGCAACGTCGCCGACACTGCACAGAACGTGCTTGGCAACCTCGGCGGCATGTTCGGGAAGAAAGAATAACGAGTCGTACCGCCAGGACTCAGCGCAGCGAACGCCTTCCTAAGTCCCAAGCCCCAAGTCTCAACTCTCAGGTCTGAAAGCTAATTAGACCTGAGAGTTGAGACTTGGGGCTTGGGACTTACGCTTGTTTACACTTCGTCGTAGCGCTTGAGTTTGCGGTAAAGCGTGGAGAGGTCTATGCCGAGGATGTTGGCGGCGCGGGCTTTGTCCTGATTGACGGCGGCGAGCGTTTCGAGCAAGTGGCGTCGTTCGATCTCGGCGAGGGTGGGGCGCAGGCCGTCCGGGTCGCGCAGGGCGACGCCTGCGCCCGCCGCCGCTTCACGCACGCGCGGCGGGAGGCTGTCGAGATCAATGCGCTCGCCGCTGAGTGTGAAAGCGCGTTCGACGGCGTTCTGCAATTCGCGGACGTTGCCCGGCCAGCGGTAGTTGATGAGTGCGGACATGGCTTCCGGTTGGATGGCTTTTTCCGCCTCTCCCTGTTCGTGCGCCGTGCGCGTGATGAAATGACGGACGAGCAAGGGGATGTCTTCGCGCCGCTCGCGCAGAGGGGGCAGGTGAATCTCGATAACGTTCAGACGGTAGAACAAGTCCTCGCGGAAACGGCCTGCCTCGACCTCCTTCTCCAGATCGCGGTTCGTCGCACAGATGATGCGCGCGTCGAACGAGACGGGCGCGGTTGTGCCCACGGGTAAGACTTCGTGCTCCTGCACGGCGCGCAGAAGTTTGACCTGCATGGCAGGGCTGATCTCGCCGATCTCGTCGAGAAAGATCGTGCCGCCTTCCGCCGCGCGCAGGAGTCCGGGTTTGTTCGCGGTCGCGCCAGTGAAAGCCCCTTTCGCGTGGCCGAAGAGTTCGGATTCGAGCAGCGTCTCGGGGAGCGCGCCGCAGTTGATGGCGACGAAGGGGCGCGCGGCGCGCGGGCTGTGGTGATGGATGGCGCGTGCGATCAGTTCTTTGCCCGTGCCCGATTCGCCTTCGACGAGAATGTTGGTGTTCGTCGCCGCCACTTTTTCGACGAGACGAAAGACGGACTGCAAAACCTCCGACGTGCCGATGATCTCGGAGAAACTGTAGCGGCGTTCGAGTTCACGCCGGAGCGCGCGGTTCTCGCGGAAGAGTTCGCGCTGCCGGATGGCGTTCTTAATGGACTGCAACAGGTCTTCGTTGACGAAAGGCTTCGTGATGTAGTCGTACGCGCCTTTACGCAGCGCGGCGATGGCGGAATCGACGGACGAGTAAGCGGTCATCACGATGACGAGGGCTTCGCCGTCAATGTCCTTGATGCGGTCGAGCAGTGCGAGGCCGTCCATGCCCGCCATGCGGATGTCCGTGAGCGTGACGGCGACATCTTCGGCGGCGAAACGTTCCAGAGCCTCTTCGGCGTTCGGGGCTGCCGCGACGCGATAGCCAGCCTCTTCGAGCAGGCCGGAAAGGATGACGCGCATCAGGTCTTCGTCTTCGGCGATGAGTATGAGCGGAGTTGTGTTCATAATCTGTATGGCGAATTTACGTTTGGCGCAACGCTTGATCCGTGTCGCGTCGAAAGCAGGCATAGGCGCTCGTCCAGGGGGCGCAGTAAATACCCATGACGAATGGGAAGTAAAGAAGCCGACTCTTCCCCGAAGCGAAGCCGATACCGAACCAATCGAGAAAAAGAGAAAGGAGGATGCCGCCGATAAAACCGGCTGCGACTCCTAACAACGCCCCTCCGGTCGCTGCTGCCCCGACGCTGCGACCTGCCGAGAGTTTGGGGATGAGCACGCCCAGCGCCATGCCTATCGGGATCACGAACCAGAAAGAGAAACAGAGTCCGGCGAATCCCGTGACCACCACTTGAGACAACTCCGGCGCACCGCGCGCAGAGAATAGCACCAGCAGACACCCGAATAGATAGGCTGCGACGAGAGCTAACCCCGCTCCTTTGAGGGCATCCTTGTTCATCGTTGCGTCGCCTCGGCCATGCGCTTGAACTGCGCGTTGTGGCGGATGAGAAACCGCGTCATGTAGCGTTCGAGAAACAACGCGTCGGCAATTTTGCCGAGCAGTCCGAGCGGCGAGGCGTAGTCAACTTCGTCAAACACGCGCGTGCCGCCGTCGAACGCAGTGAACCGGTGCGTGTGCCGCCAGCGAGCGAACGCGCCCCGCTGCATCTCGTCCACGAACATACGCGGACGCTCGCAGGCTACGATCTTTGAGGTGAGCCGCTGCCGCACGCCGAAGTGGACGGCTTCCCATGTGACCGTGTCGCCCAGTTGTAACTGACCTTGCGTGACACCGGCGACGGCGCGCCCGTGCCCTGCCGCTTCATGCATCTGCACGTTTAAGTTGAGATCGAAACAGAATTCGACCGGAGCGGCGACGTAAGTTTCCAGTTGAATCAACGGCACGATTCTCTCCCCCTGATCTCTCACTGCGCGTCTGCCATTATTGGCAGCGACACCGAGACGCGTGTGCCGCGACCGTTATCGCCCGCCGCGACTTCGATCCGACCGCCGTGCGCCGTGACGATGCCGTAGCAGACGGCGAGGCCGAGTCCCGTGCCGGTTCCGGCAGGCTTGGTGGTAAAGAAAGGATCGAAGATGTGTGCGCGGTGTTCGGGCGGGATGCCCGCGCCGTTGTCCTCGATCTCGATGGAGAGTTCGCGCGCGTCGCGCCTGAAAGAAGTGCTGACGCGGATGTCGCCGCCTTCGGGCATGGCGTCGCGCGCGTTGAGCAGTAGATTGAGAAAGACCTGTTGCAGTTGGTCTGTGTCGGCGGAGACGAGCGGGGCTGACTCGTCGTAGCGCGTGGTCAGTGTGAGTCGCTTGAAGTCCTTGTCGAAAGAGGCGAGGCGGATGCTGGCTTCGAGCGCGTGGCGCACGTCGAGCGGGGCGCGCGCGGGCGGGCGCGTGCGCGCGAAGTCCATCATGTCGCGCAGGACTCGCGTGATGCGCGCGATCTGCGTGGAGATGAGACGCAGCATCTCGCGCGTCTCCGCGCTCTGTGCGTCAGTGGCGTTGGCCGGGGCGGCGCGCGTCTGGAGAATTTGAATGAGCGAGGAGATGGAGGCGAGCGGGTTGTTGACTTCGTGTGCGACGCCTGCGGCGAGCGTTCCGGCGGCGGCGAGTTTTTCGGTGCGGATGAGTTGCTCGCCCATCGTGCGTAGATGTTCGATGTCGCTCGCCATCTTGCGGCTCATCTCGTTGAAGGAGGCGGCGAGCAGTCCGACCTCATCGTTCGTGCTCCCGATCTCGACCTGCGTGCCGTACTTACCGCCGGACACCTCGACCGCCGCTTCCGTCAGACGCCGGAGCGGGCGCGAGATGCTGCGTATGACGAGCGCGACGAGCAGCAGGTTAGGCACGAGCGCGCTGACGATGCTGAAGACGAGATAACGCCGCCACGCCTCGCGCGTGCCCGCGCCGAAACTCCACCAGACAATCGGAATTTGCAGCACGGCGAAACTGAGCACGGCGACGAGCGCGATGGAGAGCGCGACTTTGTAGGCGATGGGAAAGAGCCGGAATTGGTCGAGCGCGGATTGCAGCGAGAAGAGTTTGAAATTCGAGATGGCGTAGGCATAGACGAGCACGCCGGGCAGGACGAAGACCGCGCCGTAGGGCAGGAGCGAGTAGTTGTTGACGAGCGGAAGCACGATGGAGACGAGGGTAGTGAGCGCGCCCGTCAAGGCGAGCGCCCAGAGGATCGCGCCGAGTTGCTGTCCCCAGAGCTGGCCGCGATAGCGTCTGAATTTTCGGTAGAGCAGGGCAAAGCCGTAGCCGAAGAGGAAGTAGATGTAGAGTCCGAAGGCGTAGGCGAGCGGGCGCAGTTCGATGTGAAATTGTTGACCGGCGAAGCTCACGTCCTGCCACATCAAATTGGCGAGCGTGGCGGGGACGAAGACCGCGCCCGGCGCAAAGAGCACTGCGGCGCGCCTGTAAGGCACGCGGCGATTTTCGGGGAAGAGCCACGCAAAGACGACGAGCGAGTATTGCAGCACGAGCGAGATGATGAAACTCGCGTTCGCCCACCACACCGCCGAGGCCGCGTGCCCGCTGAACTCCCACAGCACGATGTCCTTTACAGTCCAGAGCGCGAGGCAGAGCACGAAGGCGGCGAAGGTCTGGTGCGTACGGCTGCGCGGCGCGGCGACAAAGACATAGAAGCCGAGCAGCACGAGCAGGAACAGTGCGAGCAGGAGTAGGAGCAGCAGCATACGGTTGGCTGTCCGTCGTCGGTAGTCAGTCGTCCGTTGCCTGCGGCTGGCGTGCGAGTCGCGAAAGATTCGGATTGAACAACGGGCAACGGATGAAGTGCAACGGACAGTCTGTTAGTACGGGTAAAGGTTCGGGCTGAGAATCAAGGCCGTGATGGTTAAGACCACACCGCACGCGAGCGGCCAGAAGTGGCGCGCATCAATCATACCACCGCGCGCCATGAGACGGTGAAGCGGGGTAAACAGCATGAAGCCCGCGATGCCGAACGGAACCGCCACGAACGCGCCGAACAGCGCGCCGATGATGAAGACCAGGCTGCCGCCCGCCGCACCCGTGACGATGCCCCAGAAGGCTCCCACGCAGAGCGAATAAGCGAGCATCAGATGCCACGAGCCGCGCTCATAAGGGTCTATTCTCCGCCCGATCACCGAACCCATAAACCGCCCCGTCAAACAACAGATCACGTTCATCGCCAGAAGGAGCAGGAGCGCGAATAACTGTTCGCCGCTCGAAATGTTCGTGTCCGCGTTGTAAGGGAACATCCGGTAAAAGAGCGCGGCTGGTACGAATGCGCCGAGCAGGACGCCGAAGCGTTTGAACGCGTCGCGCGTCGAGATGGGACGCCGCATCAGGCTCAACTCCTCCTCTTC
>DASWNS010000258.1:0-7936 GCA_036399115.1 Pyrinomonadaceae bacterium
CGGACGAAGTGGCCGAGCGTTTGCAACTGAGCGAAGACGCCGCCTTCGGCCTCGACATGGCCGTGCGCGAGGCGGTCACCAATGCCGTCCTGCACGGCAACAAACAGGACGAGACGAAGCCCGTCGAGATCGTGTTCACGGAGGCAGGCGGCGAACTGGTGGTGACGGTGCGCGACCGTGGGACGGGCTTTGATCCATCTTCGGTTGACGACCCGACCGCCGCCCAGAATTTGATGAAAACTTCCGGGCGCGGCATCCTTTTTATGCGCAACTTCATGGACACGGTCGAGTGGTCGCCCCATCCCGAAGGCGGGACGGTCGTGCGCATGACGAAGAAGAGATAAGACTTGTCCGTCGTCCGTCGTCAGTGGCCGGTTGTTCAATCCAAACTTTAGCAGGTTGTGTGATTATCACTGGCAACCGACCACCGACAACTGATTACCTTTTAAGGAGACTCCCTGTAATGGCTGAATTAAACATCAATGAGCGTCAGGCCGGAGACGTGACCGTCCTCGACATGAGCGGCAAGATTACCATCGGCGAAGGTTCGGTTGCGCTCCGAAGCGCGATCCGTCGCTTGATCGAAGAAGGCAAGAAGAAGATTCTCTTGAACCTCTCGCAGGTGAGCTACGTGGATTCGAGCGGCATCGGCGAATTCGTCGCCAGCTTCACGGCCATCGGGCGCGAAGGCGGCCAGTTGAAACTGCTCAACCTGACGCAGAAGATTCAAGACCTGCTCGCCATCACCAAGCTGCTCACCGTCTTCGACACCTACGACGACGAATCGAGCGCGCTCAACAGCTTTAAATAACAGTGACGAGTGACCAGAAAGAAAAGTGATGAGTGATGGGTGATGAGTGATGAGTGAGAACCAGAGACTTGTCTTTCACTCATCACTCATTACTCATCACTCATCACTTCTTCCCCGTCACTTGTCACTGTTCTCTTATGTTTCGTGAAGCATTTCGCCGTCTGCTCGCGGTTGACGACCCGCCGGAGCGGACGGCGCTCGCTTTTTCCATCGGCATCTTCATCGCCTTCTCGCCCTTCCTCGGACTCCACACCATCATGGCGACCCTCATCGCCTTTCTGTTCCGCTTCAACAAGATCGCCATCTACACGGGCACCTTCGTCAACAACCCGTTTCTCACGCTCGTCCCCATCATCGCCGCCTCCTACGCCCTCGGCGCGCTCCTCATGGGACGCCCCTTGAGTCTGCCCGAAGAAGGCTGGCGGCTGCTGCAAGAGCCGCACCTGCTCACCGCCTCCTACTGGCAACAACTCTTCACGCATCTCTGGGACATCGTGCTCCCCTTCTCCATCGGCGGCATGGTGCTCTCCATCGTTTTGTCCCTCGCCGCCTATCCTGTTACCTTAAAGCTGCTCCGCGCACGGCGCAGGAATCAAGAAAGGGATGAAGGATGAGGGATGAGGGATGAATCAGAACAGTGCTCAACGAAGTTAAGCATTCCTTTCATCCCTTATCCCTCTGCCCTCCGCCCTTTCTTCCGCTGGCATCCGGCGCGACGGGTGCCGCATCTTTAAGTAGTGTCGCCCGTGTTGTAATTTGAGAGTTCCTTCCCGGCGTGGAAAATTCATATACAAGTAGTCGTTAATCGTATGAAGAAGCATTTATTCGTTATCGCCGCCCTGCTCGCTTTCGGTCAGACGGCAGCCTCGGCTCAAAGCAGTTTGCCCGCGACGAGGACGCCCGCCGCCCAACCGGCAACGCCGACGCCGCAGCAGCAGCGACAGCCCACGCGCTCCGGCACGCTCGATCTGTCGGATTACGGCGTGCAGATCGCGCCGGAGACGCGGCTCGTCGTGATGATGGCCGCGCTCGACGCAGCCGGTTTCGACCCGACCCCGCAGGGACGCCAGCCCTCCGAGTTTCGCGCGCAGGTGCGACGCGATCAGGCCAATCTCGATGCAGACCTGCGCACGCGCCTGCGTCGCTTCTACGAGTTGAACAAACTCAAGAATCCGGCAGCCACGCCCGCCGAACAGGCCGCGCGCTACGTCTCGCTCGCTTACGCGCTCGGAGCCGCGCCCACCTTCGACTCGCCCGCGCGCACAGGCGATCTCTTCGGCGGCGCGCTCGACGTGCTCGACTTTGCGCCGCTCCTGCGCGAGTTCTATACGAAGTCGGGCATCGCGGAGCGTCTGCCCGCCTATCTCGCGGCGCATCAAAGAGAGGGCGACCGCCTGCGCCCGCAAACTTCCGAGATGCTGCGCGCCGTGCTCACCTATCTGCACACGCGCCCCGCGACCTTCTCGCTCGAACGCGTCCCCACGAGGAACCCTTCGGCGAAGCCGAAGAAGGACGCGCCCCCCGTCTTCATCACGCGCGAACGCGAACGACGCTTCGTGCTCGTGCCCGACCTGTTGGCCGTTCCCGGCTCGATCAACTTTCGCGTCATCGGCGAAGACTATTTCGCCGTCGTCCCCGCAGGGATTGATCCGGCCTCGTCCGAAGTGCGTCGCGCTTACCTGCAATACGTCATCGATCCGATCATCCTGCGCTTCAACCGCGAAGTCGCTTTAAAGCGCGCGGAGATTCGCGAACTGATCAACTCCACGAGCGCGACGACGGGCGCAGAGACTCCCGACGTGTTTCCGGTCATCGCGCGCTCGCTCGTCATCGCGGCTGACGCGCGTATGAACCTGAACACGCGCCTGCGCGCGCTCGCCGAACAGACAAGCGTGCGCCTGCAAAGCGCGAAGGAGCCGGAGCGCGCACAGATCCTCAAAGAGTCGCAGGCCGACCGCGCCGCGCTCGAAGACGCTTTGACCGCCCAACTCGCAGACGCTTACGAACGCGGCGCGGTGCTCGCCTTCTACTTCTCCGAGCAACTGCGCGATCAGGAGATCGCCGGGTTCGACTTCGCAGACTTCTTCGCAGACATGATCTCGCGCGTGGACGTGGCGCGCGAAAAACTTCGCCCGTCGGAGTATGCGGCGGCGCGCGAACGCGTCGCGCAGTTGCGCCGCGAGGCCACGCGCGTCGCGGCCAACCGGACAAACTCCGAGACGCGTGAAGATGAACGGCTCGCCGCGCTCAATCAGAGCATCGCGGAGATTAACGAACTGCTGCGCCAGAGAAAATATACGGAGGCCGAGCCGCGCCTACGCGCGCTGATGAGCGAGCACGCGGGCGAGCCGCGCATCTTCTTCGCGCTCGCGCAGGCGGCCAGCATCTCTGCGAGCGATGCCTTCGACGACGCCACCCGCGACGAACGCCTCGGTCGCGCCCTCGCCAACTACCGTTTCGCCATCAACTCCGCCACGTCGGAGACAGACCGCCCGCTCATCTCCCGCGCCTATACCGCTATGGGGCGCATCCTCGCCTTCCTCGAACGCAGGGACGAAGCGATCAAAGCCTTCGAAGCCGCGCTCAGTCTGGGCGACGTGAAGGACGGCGCGTACCGCGACGCCGCCGCCGAGTTGAAGCAGTTGCGACCTTAAGAGTCTTCGACAATAAATTGACCCGCTGACGAAAACGACGAAAACAACGACAGCCCCGTTATCTCTAACGGGGCTGTCGTCGTTCTCAACGCGAACGTCCTCTGAGAGTTGTCTTTAAAGAACCCACACGCCGGGGCGCGCCGGAATGGCGGGCATGGGATAGATGCGCGGGGCTGCGGGCGAGCGCGGCACGGCGAACGGCGCGAGGCGCGGCGCAGCGGGAGGCGCGGGCATTGCAGGCCGCGCAGGCTTCACCTGCATGGGCGCCACGCTGATGCGCGGCGCGCTCAAGGCCATCGGCGCAATGGCAGGTCCGAAGCCGCCGGGCGTGTAGAGCGTCGGACTATTCTGCGTGCGATCCGGCGTCACTTTGATGGTGCGCGTTTTGCGGTCGCGCGTGATGGTGAGCGTGACGTCGCCTTCGTCTCTGCGGCTGAGCGCGCGTGAGAGTTCGCCCGCGTTCCTGAGACGCGTGCCGTCAACTTCGTTGACGACATCGCCCGCCCTGAGTCCGGCCTTCGCCGCCGGGCTGTTCTCCGCCACGGAAGTGATGAGCAGGCCGCCGCGTTCGGAGACGCCGAAATAGTTCGCCAGTTGCCCCGTCAACTCTTGCGTGGTGATGCCGATGCGACGACCGCCGCCGCCATAGACGAGCTTGAAGTTGTCGCCGAAGCCTTCCGCGCGAAACTTCTCTTCGAGGTTTCTGCGCATCTCCTGCGAGTTGCGGTCTAGATCTTTCGCGCGTTTCTTCCACTCCTCCGAGTCGCGCTGCCACTTTTCGGCGTGGCGTTTGAGTTCGTCCGCCCTCATGCCGAACGCCTGCACGTCCGGGAGTTTGAGTTCGCCGAACGCGCGCGGCGTGAAAGCCTCGCGCCTGCCGAGCGTGACGGACAACTCCTGTTCCGCGCCGCCTCTGCTGATGGAGAGCCGCGCCGTGTGTTCGGGCGCAGACTCGTTGATGAGGCGTTGGAGTTTCTGCGCGCTGGAAACCTGCTCGCCGTCGAAGCGCAGGATCACGTCGTTCTTTTGCAGCCCGGCCTTCGCCGCCGGACCATTCTCCGCCACTTCGCGGACGGCCACGCCGCGCGGCTCGCCGCGCAGGTTGAAGCTGCCCATGTTTTCTCGCGTCACGCTTTCGACGGAGACGCCGAGATGATTGCCGCTGAAGGCGAATGCGTATGCGCCCTCGGTCTGCGCGCGGCGCGCCTCCTGCGCCTCCTGCGCCGGAGCGTTCGCGGCGCACAGTGTCAGTAACAGCAGGGCGAGGGATAGAAGCGTTTTGGTTCTGAACATGAATACAATCCTCCGAGAGAGATTTCTGGCAATTTCACGACGCGCCGCGCGGATGGTTCCGAAAACTTTCGTGCCCGTCGGCCACGCGCTTTATGCTGTGTCGCACTAAACTTTTGCGCGACGAGTCGCACTTGGGGTAAGTTTCCCTTTGAGGGAAATGATGAAAATTCTCGACATCGGCTGCGGCATCAAGAAGACGCCCGGCAGCATCGGCCTCGACAGCAACCCGAAGACGCACGCCGACGTGATTCACGACCTCGATTCGGTGCCCTACCCGTTTCCCGATAACGAGTTCGACGTGGTGGTCGGCAATCAGGTGATCGAACACATCGACGACGTGCTCGCCGTCGTCGCCGAACTTTATCGCATCACCAAACCCGGCGGCCTCATACGCCTCGACACCCCGCACTACTCCGACATCGCTTCCTACACAGACCCGACGCACAAGCATCACCTGACGACCGAATCCTTCGCCTACTTCACGGGCAAGCGTCCGGACTTCGCCTTCTATAGCGACGTGCGCCTGCGCCCGCGCCTCGTCCGCGTCACGCTGCTCAAACTCTGGCGCGCGCTCGGCATCGAACTTCTCATCAACAGTTGCAACCGTTATCCCGCGCTCCGTTTCATACGCCGCTTCTGGGAGACGTATCTCTGCTACGTGATTCGCGGCAAGACCATCTATTTCGAGTTTGAAGTTATCAAGTGAACACCGCGCGCTCGCCGTAGCCCTGCGTCCGGTGAGGTAGATGTGGGGAGCGGGGGAAAAGTTTCAAAATGGCGAGAGGTCGCGGGAGCGTGCGGCGGCATTTGCTGTGCGTGCGAGCGATAAGATGAATCGTGTAACGTAAATGTAGGGACAGCCAAGTTGACCGCGCTCGACGGTTTAGCTTATTCTCGGTGCACCAATAAAAAATTCGTCCCCTCGAATTTTAAGCGGCAAACTGAATCAGAAAGCGTTGCTGTCTGACGCCCTACTGCTGTTAAATCGAAGACGCATCAAGCCGCAATTTTGCCCACACGCTACTTTCCATCTAAACAGCCTAACTTCCAGGAGAATCTCTGAATGCTACACGTTCGCAAATTTTATTTTGCAGCCCTTGCTACGCTCGCTCTGAGTTTTGCTTTCTCAAGCTCTCAAGTCGTCTTCGCGCAAGCCGAAGACGATGTGGTGGTCAACGAGTTCGTCGTCAACCCGACGACGGGCAAGGAATATATCGAACTGCTGGTGACGAAACCCGGCGGCGTCAACATGCAGGGCTGGACGATCTCTGACGTGGGCGCGCGTGCGACCGCGTCAGGCGCGACTGAGGGCGACGTGACGCTGCCCGCCGCTGCTTATCTCGCCAACGTCCCGCAGGGTACTTTCGTCGTGATCGTCTTGACGACTCCTGCGGCGAACACCAACACGCTGACCGAGGACACGAGCACGACGGACGGCAACCGCAAGTTAGTGCTGGTTATCGGCACGACCGCCGGACTCACTCTATCCGGTACGATAGACAACGCGGCCAGCGACAATATTCAGGTGTACGCGGGCACGCGCGCCGCCGGGACGCTCATCGATCAGACGCTCGCCGGGACGAACACCTCGCTCATCGCGGGCGCGACGTGGGGCGACAACAGCACGGCGACCGTAACCGACAACATCAATGGCGGGACGGGCATCCCGTCGAACGCCGCCGTCCGCTTCGTCCCCACCGCCGACACGCTCGCCGCTTATCAGGACAACGACACCGGCCTGCGCTTCGTCGTGGACGCCGCCTCTTACGGCACGCCCGGCGCGCCCAACACAGGCATCCCCGGCGAGACGGCATTCTTCCCGCCGCTCATCATCAGCGAGTTCCGCACCTTCGGACGCACCGGCACCTGCGACGAGTTCGTAGAGATTTACAACACGTCGGGCAGCCCTTACACCGTGCAGTCGCAAAGCGCGGGTTCGGTCGGCTTCGCCGTCGCGCAGTCGAACAACAACGTCCTGTTCACCATCCCGAACAACACGATCATCCCGGCGCGCGGCCACTATCTCGCCGTCAACAACGGCGGCGCGTGCACCGGCTCCTTCAGCGGCAGCACGTACCCGGCTGGCAGCCCGGCGGCGACCGCCACGGGCGACAACACCTTGAATGAGGACATCCCGACGAACGCCGGGATCGCTCTCTTCAACACGTCGCTTCAGGCCGGCTTCACGCTCGCCAACCGGCTCGACGCCGTCGGCACGAGTTTGGAGTCGAACCCGCTCTACGTCGAAGGCACGGGCTACCCCGTGTTCTCGGCTGCCCTGAGCGGCAATCCGGGCGTCAACTACAGCATCTTCCGCAACGCCCAGAGCGGCGCGCCGCTCGACACGAATAACAACGAGACGGACTTCCAGACCGCCGACATCAACGGGACGAATTTGTGCTCCACGACGCTCAACTTCCGTTGCCAGCGGCTCGGCGCGCCCGGCCCCGAAAACCTCTCGTCGCCCGTCGCCCGCAATGCCGAGATCAAGGCGTCGCTCGTGGACACGCAATGCGCGAGCATCGCCGTCAACCCGACGCTGCGGAGCGCGTGCCGCTTCGAGCGGCGCACGGGTGCCGGGTCGGGCTTCGGCTCGTCTCCCACTTCGACGGGCACGCTCTCGATCCGCCGCCGCTTCACCAACAACACGGGCGTGAGCATCACGCGCCTGCGCTTCCGCATCGTGGACATCACCACTTTCCCCGTGCCGCTCGGCACGGCAGACCTGCGCGCGATCTCTTCGACGCAGGTGACGGCGACCTGCCAGAGCGAGGGCGGCACGCCGCACCTCTGCACCGACAACGCCAGCCCGACGACCACTATCGAAGGCACGACGCTCGAAACGGATGCGTCAGGCCAATCGAACGGCGGCGCGTTCAACTCCACGCTCTCGCTCGCCACTCCGCTCGCGGCGGGCGCAAGCGTCAACGTGCAGTTCCTTTTGGGTGTCGAGCAGAACGGCGCGTTCCGCTTCTTCATCAACATCGAAGCCCTGCCCGCGCCGTCCGGCGCAGTACCGGCGGCTACCGGGTCGGCCACTAAAGCGCAAGCGAAGGGCAAGGCTCGCGCCGCCAAAGGCAGCAACTAAACAGGGGCGGACGCTCTCCGCTTCCCCTTCAACCTCGCCGGAACGCCCACCTCGCGGCTCTCCGGCAAAACTTAAACAGCCGCCGCGCAT